>DBGCIZ010000098.1:0-10552 GCA_048355355.1 Christensenellaceae bacterium
GCCACCGGGCTGGCAGAGGGAACGCCGGTGGTCATGGGCGGGGGAGATGGTATTGCCGCCGCCATTGGAAGCGGCGCTATCCGTCTGGGGGAGACCTTCATGAGCTTTGGCTCCTCTGCCTGGGTGTCGACCGTGGCAGCCAGCCCCATGTTTGACGCAGGGCGGCGCAACCAGAATTGGCCCCATATTGTAGAGGGACTGTATTTAAGCGACGGCGTGATGCAGAGCGCAGGCGGCTCCTATGGCTGGGCCAGGCAGGCTCTGGCGTCAGCCGGAGAGAGCGCAGAATCGGATACAGATGCGGAAATCGAGAGGCTGGCCGCCGCAGCGCCTCCGGGGGCAAACGGGGTGCTGTTTCTGCCCTATCTGCTGGGGGAGAGGAGCCCCTGGTGGAACCCGGACGCAAAGGGGGCCTTTCTCGGCGTACAGATGGGGACTACGAAGGGAGACCTGCTGCGGGCAGTGATGGAGGGCGTGGCCCACAACATGGCCTATATTGCCGACATGCTGCGGGAGAACGGCCTGCCCCTGCGGGATGTTACCATCATTGGGGGCGGGGCCAGAGGCGCGCTTTGGCGGCAGATTTTAGCGGACGCTATGGATGCCAGGCTCCACGTTCCCGCAACGCTGGAGGGGGCTACTAGCCTGGGCGCGGCTATTACCGGCGGCGTGGGCGTGGGGCTGTTCGACAGCTTTGAAACGGCGACGGAGCGGTTCATCTCCATCCGGGAGACCCATCAGCCCAAGAGGGAAAATACGGCGCTCTACCGGCGCAGGCGGGAACTGTTTGTAAAGTGCTATAAGGCGCTGGAGCCGTTATTCGCAGAATTTTGAGAGAAAAGAGGAAGAGGCGAGGGCGACAGCATTGAATCAGAGGGATATTGCAAAGCTAGCAGGGGTATCGTCGGCAACGGTGTCCCGAGTTGTCAACAACGACCCATGGGTGGCAAAGGAGACCTATGAGCGCGTCATGGAGGTCATCCGTGAAAACGGCTACGTGCCCAACGCAGTGGCGCGAAGCCTGCGCGTAGCCAATACCAGGGCCATCGGCTACCTGATGCCGGAGATTCGCAACCCGGTGTTTCCCGAGGTATTGGGGGGATTTCAGGAGATGCTCTTTCAAAGGGGCTACGATTTGATTTTTAACAACACGGATGAGGATGAGGAAAAGGAGCGGAAGGCCATTGAGGCCCTGATTCGCTACCGGGTGGACGGGCTGCTGGTGGTGCCGGTCAATGCGCAAAATATCGTGAAGCAGCTGGAGAATTTTAAAATTCCCATTGTATTTTTAGATAGAAGGCCGGGAGACAGCCAGGAATACGACTCTCTTACCATTGACAACAGGGGAGGGATGATGCAGCTGGTAGAGCATTTGGCGGCCCTGGGGCACAGGGAGATTGGCGTGCTCTATGGCGGCTATGTGGCGCCGGGCCTGGAGCGGCTGGAGGGATTCCGGACAGGCATGGAGCGGGCAGGGCTGCCCGTGCGGGAGGAGTATCTCATTTGCTGCAAATCCTCTCAGAAGGGGGGCTATGAGGCTGCGGAGCAGGCGCTTCGCCTGAGACACAGGCCCACGGCCCTGTTGGCCACAAACAACGTGATTGCCATGGGCGCCTTTCAAGCGCTGACAGATTATGGAGTCAAGATGCCGCAGGAAATGGGCTTTGCCGGCTTTGACGACTTCCCCCTCTCGGCTCATCTGAACCCGCCGGTCACCGTAGTGCAGCGGGCCACTACGGAGATGGGCCGGATGGCGGCGGAAATGCTTCTGGAGCGGATTGAAAGGGAGCCCGAGGGAGGCGCGTTGCCGCCCCGCGCGATTACGCTGGCGACAAAGCTGCTGGTGCGGGGCTCGTGTATGCCGCGGGAGGATATGACCGTATAGGCAAAAAAGGGGAGTGGCGGCATGGCAGCGCCCTCCCTTTTTTCTGCATTGGGATACTGGCGGATCGGCTGCGTATGAAAAGAAAGCAGGGCCCAACCGAGGGGAAGGGTTTCCCGTCAGGCGGTTTTGGGCTATAATAAAAAAGACGGCTCGCCAGGACTGGCGGGGCAGGCAGTTCCAAAAAAGGAGGACACGATGAAGAAATTATTGGCTTTTATCTTAGCCATGCTGATGGCGCTGGCTGTATTTGCCGGGTGCGCAGCGGAGCCCCAGAACACGGCGCCAGCGGCATCCGCCTCGGCGGAGGGGACGGCAGAGCCCTCGGCGGAGGAAACCTCAGCGGCGTCGGCAGGTACGCAGTGGTTGAATTCAGATGTGAGCGGCAACGTAACGGCGGATATGGAGACGGATGTGAAGGATGACTTTCACGCTGCGGTCAACCAGGAATGGATGGCCGAGACGGAGCTGGGCGCCAGGGCGGAGGTCAGCTCCTTTACAGAGCGGGGAAATGAGGTCATGGAGGAGATTCTGGCGCTGCTGCAGGATGAATCACAGACAAGCCACGAGGCTCAGCTGGTGCAGGAGCTGTACCGTGACTTTACGGATATGGAGCGCCGCAACGAATTGGGAATAGAGCCGATTTTGCCCTATGTGGAGGAAATACAGTCCATTGAAACTCTGGATGACCTGACCGCCTTTTTCACGGAGAACAAGGAGCAGCTGGCCGGGGTGCCTCTATCTATTACCATCCTGGCAGACTGGAAGGACAGCACCCACAACGCAATTTACTTGGATCCGCCTACGTTTTCTCTATCCGATGCAGATGAGTATAAGTCTATGACCAACGTGGGGGAGAGAACCAAGGCGGCGCTGGAGACCATGTTCCAGAAGCTGCTGGTGCGGGTCGGCTATACGGAAGAGGAGGCGGCCTCCCTCTGCGAGAAATTCCTGGCGCTGGAGACGGAGATGGCGTCAGCCGCAATGGGAGAGGACGAAAGCAATGCGGAAGACTTTCAGGAGAAGGCGTATAACCCGGTCAGCGCAGCGGAGCTGGCAGAGCTCTCCCCCAACTTTCCCATTGTAGACATGCTGAAGGAGTTTACGGACGCTGGCATCGATCGCTTTATTCTCACCGAGCCGGACTGGCTGGCAAAGATGAACGAGCTCTATACGGAAGAAAACGTAGAGGCATTTCAGGCATGGCTGCTTTACAAGACACTGAATGGAACGGCAGCCATGCTGGACCAGGAGTGCCTGGACATTCTGACGGAGTATTCGGCGGCGGTTTCCGGCAATGCACAGACGGAAATTTCAGTCGAAGAGTTGGCATACCAGATTTGCAGCCAGATGCTGGATATGGCAATCGGAAGGATGTATGTAGAAAATTACGTCTCGGAAGAGACAAAGCAGAACGTGACGGAGATGGTGGACCAGATTATGGGCGTATTTCGCCAGCGGCTGGAGCAAAATGAGTGGCTGGGGGATGAGACAAAGGCAAGGGCCATCGAAAAGCTGGACAATCTGAAGATCCGCGTCGCCTATCCGGACGATTGGTCTCTTTACGATTATTCGGACTATATCTTCCCAGAGGATGGCGGCGTTCTCGACGATATCCTGGTGATTCGGGAGAAGGCCAGGGAACAGCGGATAGAGCAGGCGAGGACTGAGATTGACAGCAACGTTTGGAGCATATCGCCCCAGACGGTGAATGCCTTCTATTCCCCCTCGGATAACTCTATCAACATCCCGGCGGGCATTCTGGGGGGCGATTTCTATGATGCAGAAAGCTCCATTGAGGAGCAGATGGGCGCCCTGGGCGTCATCGTCGGCCATGAAATCACCCATGGCTTTGACTCCAACATGGGGAGCCTTTATGACAAGGACGGCAACCTTTCCAACTGGTGGACAGAGGAGGACCGGGCTGCGTTTAAAGAGCGCACCGACAAGGTGGCAGCCTATTACGCCAGCAAGGAGGTTCTGCCGGGGCAATATGTAAACGGAGAGTACACCATTGGCGAGACGGTGGCAGATTTGGGCGGCATGTCCTGCCTGCTGGAAATTGCCAGAGGCATGGAGGATTTTGACTATCAGGCCTTCTTTACAAGCTGGGCAAGGGTCTGGAAACTGCAGGAGACGGAGGCAGTGGCAGAGACGCTGCTGCAGACGGATGTCCATGCGCCCCATTATCTGCGGACCAATGTGAACGTACAGCAGTTCCAGGAATTTTACGATGCCTTTGGCGTTGAGGAGGGAGACGGCATGTATCTGGCGCCGGAGGAGCGGCTCTCCGTCTGGTAAAAGGAAAATTACAAGAGCAACCCGGCCAGCTGGCCGGGTCTTTTTTGCAAAAAAAGACCTTAGGGATGAGCCATGAGGGGCAGAGCCCGCGTATAACAAAGCACAGCTAAAAAGCCCCCTTTCACCAGATTTTACAATACAGACGCGGGGACATATGGTATAATAAAAAACACAAGGAGGAGCAAGATGAAAAAGAAATGGATTACCATAACAGCATTTCTGCTGGCATTGCTTTCGCTGGCGACCCTAGGCGCAGGCTGCGCTGGCCAGCCGAATACGGCGGGCATCCAGCCCAGTGTGGCCCAGGCAAACACGTCAGGGGGCATTCAGGCAGACGGCCAGGCATCGCTGACTGATAGCGAGACGGGCGACGCGCAGAATATCATGCTGCTAAGCGCAGCTACTACGTCAACCAGCTTGGCAGAAACGGTTTTGACCTCCCTGTGTGACGCGGCGAAGGAAAAGCTGGGCAGCATGGTGGGGAAAAAGGCGGCATCTATCTTTGATAGCGTCCTCTCCATTTTTGGAATCAATTTAGACGACAGCAGCGAGGAGCTGAAAATGCTCCAGGATATTTCAGACCAGCTGAACGACATGAGCGTACAGATTGATAACGTCGCCAAGGACGTGAAAAAGCTGATTGAGGCCACGGAGACCTCGGCCTTTAAGCAGCAGATGCGGGATGTGCAGTCCAGCGTATTGACGCTGAAGCCGAGAATTACCGGCTACTTGGGTGGCTTTGAAGCCCTGATTCAGCTGGAGCCGGGCACAGAGGAATACAACAATGAGCTGAAAAGTCTGGCGGACAGCATTAACGAAGCCCGCGGCATTGACTTCCATGCCGAGACCTATGCCTTGGGAGAGAAGTTGCTCTCCGACGCGGCAGGAACCTCGGACGGTGCGCTGAAGGCGCACTACGACCGGGTCATGACCCAAAACAACTGGGAGCAGCAGACCTACGACGAGCGGGAGAGGTTTTATCTCTACACCGTAGGCACCTATTACCAGGCGGCGGTGTTTGACCAGCTGGCGCTGGCGTATACCATCGAGACGGCAGCAAGCAGCGTGACGAAAAAAGAGGCTCAGTCTCAGCTGAACGAGCTGAATACGCAGATAGAAAAGGTGGCAGCGTTGGCGGAAAAATACCAAATTAAGCGGCTGAAGCCAGAGTATGACCGCAACCTCCGCACGGGGATCATCCTCTCCACGTCAGTGGAAACAGTAACCTACGATGCAAATAACCGTCTGGTTTCCAATGCGGAGGCATACCGGCTCATACAGCAAAAGCTGCTGGACGATACCCCGGCGGGTAAATCTACCTCGCTGGTGGGCAATGGAACCTTTACCCTGCCGGAATCGCTGGGACTGTTAACGGAGGAGCAGGCTCAAGGTATTATGAAATACAGCAGCGCGAACAGCCTTGTGGAAGAGCTGCGGAGCGCGGGCTTCTCCATTCCGGAGGGATGCCCGGATGCGGTGATTCTGCGGGATGTGCGGATTCAAAAGGACGGAACCCGGACGGGAACCAGCGGAACGCGCAGCACCATCTACGTCTACTATAAGACCTTTGAAAAGAGCGCGACAGATACCCTGTTTTCCGATATGTCTTTCGCAATTCATAAATTTGTCTGGAAGCCGGATTCCAGGGATACTGACCCGGATATCAACAAGGCGACGAAATATAGGGAGAGCTCTTGGAGAACGAATTCTCTAACGGTTGCCGCGGTGAAGCAGGTAGCGGATGCAGAGAGCCTGTATCTCAATTGACGGGTTCCATAGGTAGGCGCCAGGATAGAGCGGGAAAACGACAGCTTCGACAACGAGATAGAGGCGGGAAATAGAGATATGCAAGGAGAAACGGGATGAAAAGGCAATGGATTACCATAACAGCATTTCTGCTGGCGTTGCTTTCGCTGGCGACCCTGGGCGCAGGCTGCGTCTATCGGCCAGCGGAAACAGCCCAGCCCAGCACCCAGGCGACGGAAGCTCCGGAGCCCAGCGGGGCGCAGACAGAGGATGAGGAGGCCCTGGAGCTGCAGGTGGAGGGCACCCTGCTGCTGACCACGGAGGAGGCGACCATCCGCCTGACCCTAAAGGATGGCACCCTGATTCAGGATATTGCCTCCCAGCCGGAGATGGTGAACATCGGCTTTGGAACGGGCGACACCATCGCCACCAGCGTGGAGCGGATAGGCGACCATACCATGGACGTGACCTTCGTCATGACGCATGACGATGCCGTAAAGCTGGAAAGCTGGGGCACGCAGACGCAGGGCTATGTGCAGCTGAGCGGCGAGGCGACGGAAGAGGGACTCCCCGCCTATGGAAACCTGGAGATTGCCTACCCCAGCGCGATGGTGAAGGAAACGTCTGCCCGGGGCGCAGAGCGCTTGACGTTGACGGTAGAGACGGAAAACACCACCTTTACAGATGCAGTCTCTGTGGAGGATGTGACCTTGAGCGACGGCTTTTCCGGCATGACGGTGGAGAGCGTAGAGCGGCAGAGCGACAACGCAATTCGCGTCACCATTGCGGGAACCATGCCGGAGGCGGATGAAAACAACATTCCCTATATGGAAGGGGCCATTGTGCTGGGGCAGGACGCCACAAAGGCGGGGGTTTCCCTCTGCGCAGAATCGGAGTTGGTCACAGCCGCAGCCTATTGGGGAGATTACCCCCAGGTAAGCGCAGACGGCAACTCTCTGCGGCTCAGGATTACCCTGGAAAACTGCCAATGGAGCCAGGATGTGGCCCTGGAGCAGTTTACCCTGCAGGGAGACACGGACGGCCTGGCGCTGACCAGCGTGGAGCGAGTGGACGACGCCAATGTCGACGTTGTGCTGGCGGCTACGGACGAGGAGGAAAGAGACCCTGAGACGCTGTCCATTCACATTGCAGCAGAGGCCACAACGGCCGGACGGGAGCTGGGCGTGAACTTCAGCCTGAGCCAGCAGGTTATTTTGGGCGAGGCAACGGATATAGCCGTAGAGGGGGAGAGCGCAACGGTAACCATCTCCCTGGATGCTACGGGCTTCACCTTTAAGAGGACGCCCGAGGCAGGGGAAATTGCCCTGGAGGATGCCTTCGTAAACGCGGAGGTGATAGACGTCTCCATGGAAAGCGATACGCAGCTGACCATGACGGTATCCGTGCCGGTGGCAGATTTGACAGGAGACTATGTGGACGTTGGTCTGATTGTCCTGCCGGAGGACGCCATTGAAAAGGAGGGCGGCGCCCTGGAGGAATACGACAATGTGGTGTACGTCTCCGTGCTGCTGGAGGATAGCCAGACGGAGCAGACCACCGTCTCAGTCGACGGCGCAGGGAGCTCCGACATGATGCTGCTGAGCACTACCACATCCAATAGCCTCGCAACCGGTATAGCGAAAAAGGCATTGAATTTCTTCTGCAACGAGGCCAAGGATAAGCTGGTCAGTATGGCGAAGAACAAAGTAGAATCCGGCGTCACATCAATATTTAAAACCATCCTCTCTGTCTTTGGCTTTAGCTCGGATGATAGAAGCAAGGAGCTGAAGATGCTTCAGGAGATTTCGGACCAGCTGAAGGACATGAGCGTGCAGATTGACAGCATAGCAAAGGATGTGAAAAAGCTGATTGACGCCACGGAGACCTCGGCCTTTAAGCAGCAGATGCGGGATGTCCAGTCCAGCGTATTGGCGCTGAAGCCGAGAATCACCGGATATTTGGGGGGCTTTGAGGCGCTGATTCAGCTGGAGCCGGGCACGGAGCAATATAACAGTGAACTGAAAATTCTGGCGGACAGCATCAACAATACCCAGGGCATTGACTTCCATTCCGAGACCTACGCCTTGGGAGAGAAGCTGCTCTCCGATGCGGCGGGAACCTCGGCTGGCGCCCTGGAGACTCACTATAATCGGATTATGACCCAGAACAACTGGGAGCAGCAGACCTACGACGAGCGGGAGCGGTTTTACCTCTACACCATAGGGACCTATTACCAGGCGGCAGTGTTTGACCAGCTGGCTTTGCAGTATACCATTGAGACCACGACCAGCAGCGTGACCAAAAGCGCGGCCCAGTCTCGGCTCAACGAGCTGAATACGCAGCTAGAAAAGGTGGCAGCTCTGGCGGAAAAGTACGCAATTAAGCGGCTGGATGGGAAATACGACAGGAACCTGCGGGCCAACGTGATTCTGGAGAAGAATATTCAGTCTGTCACCTTCAACGAGAGCAACAGGCTGGTTTCCGATACCGACGCTTTCAGCCTGATTCAGCATAAGCTGGACCAGGGGGCAAGCAAATGGGGCGGGAGAAACATCGCCATGAACGGCTCGAGCATCTTCCACATTGATGGCGCCAACCTGCTGACAGAGGAGCAGGCCAACACCATTATGAAGTACAGCAGCCAGAAGAGCCTGCTGGAGGAGCTGAGGACAGCCGGATTCACCATACCGAAAAACTGCGCCAGTCAGGTGATTTTGGGGGATGTAAAGGTTGATAAGTGGTTTATCCGCACGGGCTCCAGCCCAACTAGGTATAGCTACACCATCTATTACCGGCTATACGACAGCAAGGTAAGCGAGAAGAACACCCGGAATTTCTGCCTGAACTCCAACACCAAGACACAGGATTACTTCAATCTGAAGGCCTATGGATACACAGGCAGCCGGTATCAGGGGCATACGGACGTCAATGCGGCCAGAGTAACAGTAGTAAAAGATAGCAATAGCCTATACGTCTAAGCTCTGGCAAAGAGAAGAAATTTGCGGCAAAAAGGAGCCGCCTGCCTTGCAGAAAAGGCAGGCGGCTCTGTCTCTATGCGGGCTTGTTCGCGGCATTAGGCATTTTTTGCCTTGTATTCCTCCCCCCAGACCAGCATAGCGTCTAAAATAGGCTTCAGGCTGCGGCCCAGCTCGGTGAGGGAATACTCCACCCGGGGCGGCACCTCTGCGTAGACCTGCCGGTGCACCAGACCGCTCTGCTCCATGGCGCGCAGCTGGGCGGTAAGCACCTTTTGGCTGACGCTCCCAATGGATTTTTTCAGCTCCCCAAACCGCTTTTTGCCGGGCATCAGGTCCCGCAAAATCAGGACCTTCCATTTATCTCCAATTAAGGTCAGGGTGGTTTCCACTGGGCAGGCGGGAAGAATCTTTTTCTCCATAGCTGCAAACCTCCTAAAAAATTTTTTCTCGGCCATGGCAAGGCGCCTGGCCCACTGTTGCGCAAAGGTTTCCCTGCGGTAACCGCTCAATAGTATCCTAAAGGTAACTATAGCACAATAAAGTGCTTACTTTACGATTGAGCTTTATGGAGATATTATAACGCTGAAAGAAGAACAGGGCAAGAAAAACAAAAAAAATAGGAGGTTTTCAAATCATGAATGATGTGGTAAAATTTTTAGAGGCGAATCCCGTGCAGTATCTGGCCACGGTGGGTACGGACGGAAAGGCAAAGTGCCGCCCCTTTATGTTCTGCTTTGAAAAGGACGGCCGGCTCTGGTTCTGCACCAACAGCCAGAAGGATGTCTACCAGGACATGCAGAAAAATCCCTATGTGGAGGTGTCTGTGGCGAGCCCGGACTATGCGTGGATTCGGCTGAACGGCAAGGCGGTTTTTGAAGACAACAGGGCCGTGAAGGAGGGGTGCATGGCGAACCCCATCGTCAAGGGTCAGTATCAGACCGCCGATAACCCTATTTTCGAGGTGTTCTATCTGGAGGATGCCAAGGCGGTTCTCGCCGATTTTTCCGGCAATCCCCCCAGGGAATACACACTCTGACAATAGAATAGACCTGAAATAAAGCTATCTTCGGGGCAGGGTGCAATTCCTGACCGGCAGTAAAAGTCTGCGAACTGCGTAAAGCAGCCGATGCGGTGCAATTCCGCGACCGACGGTATAGTCCGGATGAGAGAAGATATGACAAGAGTTTATTTGCCCCGCATTTCTTTTTGGAATATGCGGGCTTTTCTCTTAATCCAAATCATATCTCCAAGGAGTAATATGACGACAAACACAACTGAATGGACCAAAAAAGGGCTGAATGTGCGCAAAATTGCCATGATTGCCATGCTGGCAGCGATTTCCTTCGTGCTGGCCTTTCTGGAGTTCCCCGTGCCGCTCTCGCCAAGCTTTGCGCGGATGGACTTTTCGGACTTTCCCGCGCTGATTGGGGCCTTTGCCTACGGCCCGGTGGCGGGCGTGCTGATTGAGCTGGTGAAGAACGCCCTTCAGCTCTTCTCCACTGGGACGGGCGGCGTAGGCGAACTGGCGAATTTTCTCATCGGCGGAGCCTTTGTGCTGGTGGCGGGGCTGATTTACAGGCAGAAAAAGACGAAAAAGCGGGCATGGGTCTCCTGCATTGTGGCCAGCGTGGCCATGGGCGTGATG
>DBGCIZ010000099.1:0-9793 GCA_048355355.1 Christensenellaceae bacterium
CCAATTTCCAAAAATGCGCTCTTTGCTACGCCTGAAATGCGCTCCATTCGATTTACCACCTCATCCCATATAGTCTAAAACAACAAAACGCCCGCAACCCCCAAAGGGATTGGGACGGAATCACCGCGGTGCCACCCAACTTGCCAAATTCTTGACCGCTCAGCTTCGTTAACGCCGAATTACGCCCCGCCCTACTCCGTTCAGGCAGGCTGCTCCTCAGTGTTCTTCCCGGCTGCACGCCTGCCGCCTTTCAGTCCCTGGGCGGCAGTCCCTTCTCTGCCCGCAAGGCTCCGGTACTGCTCTGAATCATTGCACTTATATTTCATATTACCGATTATTTCCCCTACTGTCAAGCACCATTCTCGTTTTCTCCAGCGCTTTCACATCATTTTGCTTCGGCCAAGATGTAAACTCGGTGCACTTGCCTTTAGCTTGACGCCAAACTTGTTCCCCTGCTCCACCATCTCCGGCTCCTCAAGGGACAATTCATCCATCAACGGCGGCACAATGCCATAGCCCGTTCGCTTCACATCCTGAATCGCGCCGGCGATTCTGTCGTATTCCGTCTTGGCAGAGACAAACTCCTTCACAATGGAAACCAGATGGCTGTCATTTTTGATTTCTACGCCGCATTCTTCTCCCAGAACCTTATAAAAGAGCTCATCCTTCATCTCCACGGCAATGTCCATGGTTCCGTCAGATAAATCTATTTTTTCAATACCCAACCGTTTGACGTAGTCCGCGCCGGCAAACTGCTCCGTCATAATAGAATAGTCCCGCATGACGTTCATCTTCTCCGCACCGTCTGCGATGTGCGCCAGCACGTCGGAGAGAAGCCAGTGGTCCCTATCCAGAGCGCAAACCCAGCCAGATACGTTCATGTTAACCTGTTTGATGGGGAATTCGTAAAGCAGATCCGTAAAAAGCTGGCTCACGTCGTCTTTAGAAAAGTGCATCACATCCGCCAGCAGAACCGCAGTCTTGTACTTGCTTTGCAGCGTGGCCGCCAGGTCTTTGGCGTAGTCTGAGGATGGGTCCTGGGAATTCAGGACGATGACAAAGGGCTTTCCCAGCTCCTGCAGCTCCCGGACAACCCTCTCCTCGCTCTTGACATAGTTTTCCCTGGGAATATCCGAAATGGTCCCGTCTGTGGTTACCACTACGCCAATGGCGGAATGGTCCTGAATGACCCGCTGGGTGCCGATTTCCGCTGCCTGCTCAAAGGGGATGTCATAGTCGAACCACGGGGTTCGTACCATCCGAGGCTCATCGTTTTCCGTATGGCCCATGGCCCCCTCTACCAGATAGCCGACGCAATCCACCATGCGGATGCGCAGCTCAATTTTTCCGTCCAGCTGGATGGAGACCGCCTCATTGGGGACAAATTTGGGCTGGGTTGTCATAATGGTTCGCCCAGAGCCGCTTTGGGGCAGCTCGTCTGTCACCCGCTCCTTTTCGTGGGCATCCTGGATGCTGGGCATGACCAGCTGATCCATCACCTTTGTGATGAAGGTGGATTTTCCCGTCCGCACCGGGCCCACCACGCCAATGTAGATATCTCCGCCCGTCCGTTCGGATATATCTCTATATACATCGTAATTTTCCATATGAGACCTCCATGCAATCAAAAGATATCTATTGATATGAATTCTTGTCACAAAAAAGACTATCATTTGATTTTTGCAAAAAAATTGTCCAACCTATGCCTGCCATGCGCTCCCGCCTCCTTCCACATAAAAACAGGGCAGACAACTGTCTGCCCCGCTCTTAACAGCTTTTAGTCAAAGAGGAACATGCCCTTCACCATATCCGCATTTCTCTCTGCCTCCTCAAAGGCTTCTGCCAGCTGGTCAATCTGGAAGCGGTGTGTAATAATCTTTTTCACGTCGATTTTCCCGCTGGTAATCAGATTGACTGCGTCCTTCATCCAGCCCAGAGCCGGGTGCGTAAAGCCATAACTGGACTGGCTCACTACCCGCAGGCCCTTAAAGTGAATATAGCTCCAATCCACCAGCACAGGCACGCAGCAGGCGCCAATCTGGCCCACCTTGCCGCAGAATTTCACGATGTAGGGAACCATTTGAATGGATTCCGGCTCCCCCGCCGCCTCTACGACTACATCTGCGCCGCCATCCGTCAGCCGCAAAATCTGGTTGACAATGTGTCCCTCGTTGGGGTCTAAGGAGACGTCCGCCCCCAGCTCCAGAGAGCGTTTCCGCTTGGACGCTACAGGGTCTGTCGTGATAATTTTTCTGGCACCTCTGGCCTTGGCAATCATAGTCGCAATCGAGCCCAGAGCGCCCTGCCCCAGTATCACCACAACATCGCCCGTATCGATGACCTGGCGGACTGTGTTATTTACCATAATCACTGGCTCGACCAGCGTTCCCTCTTCCCAGGACATAGTATCCGGAAATGTGGTAAACGTGCCAATATCCATCAGCACATACTCGCCAAATCCGCCATAGATAGGCGTTCCCGTCACCCTAGAGCCCACCTCAAAATCGAGATGCTCCCCCAGGTGGGGGCGGTCGTGGACGGTTACGGGCCCAATTTCTACAATTTCTCCAGCCATTTCATGGCCCATAGTGGAGGGATATGGCTCGTACTTGTACGCAAATTCCTCGGAGGGATAAAATTTCGCAAGCGGGTCTCCCTCGAGACGGTTGTCCCATACCCGCAGGTCATGGGGTAGCATGCCCCAGCACTGATGGTCATGGGGTGGATGCAGCGCCCGCAGGGAATTCAAATCCGTCTGCTTACAGATGGAACCCGCGTGTACCTTTACCAGAACCTGCCCTGGACCCGGCTTGGGAACAGGCACCTCCCGTACCTCCCAGGGGCCGAATTTTCCGTTGAGCCAGCCTTGCTTCATCGTCGTCTGTGTCATAATTTTTCTTCCTTTCTCGGCGCCATATTATTTTATTTCACCAATTTATTTATAGCCCAAAATTTAGTTCATATCAATTTACAAAATGTTTTTTCCGCGCAACTTTACTCATCCCAAGCGTTTTTATGTCATAGATTCGCATCCCTTTTTATGCAAAAAGAGCCGAGCATAACGCCCAGCTCTTCGCTGTCTTTTCGTGCTGGCAGAGCCTTTATTCCTCCTCCGTTGGATTCAGAGCCTGAATCGCCGCTTGCAACTGAGCATCCTCCTCCTCGTCAGCAGCGGCAGCCTGCTCTACCTCAATATCCGGCGTAACGCCGTTTTCATTGATGCGCTCTCCTGTGGGGGAATAGTATTCCCCCGTCACTAGCTTCATTCCGTCCCCTGTATTGCCAATAGGCACCAGCGAAAGGACCACGCCCTTGCCCACGGTTCTCTGGCCGACAATCTGCCCCCGCTGGTTTCCCTGAATGGCAGCGGCAAAAATTTCCGCAACGCCCTGCGTGCGTTCATCCACCAGGACGACGATGGGCTTATCCCAAAGGGTTTCGGTTGTGGCCGTCCAGGTATTTCCTTCCCCGTCCTTGCCTACGGTATAGCAGATTCTTCCCTCAGAAAGCAGCATATCGCAGATATCCGCAACCTGGCTGATGTACCCGCCAGGTGTGCCGCGCACGTCAATAATCAGTTGCTCCGCGCCCTCCTCAATAACCGTCTCCAGCGCTGCGCGAAAATCCTCTGTGCTTGTCCCGCTGAATTCTGCCACATCAATATAGCCGGTGGTCGCGTTAATCATATCGGAAAAAACAACCTGCATTTCCGTCGTTCTCCGCACAATGGTGGTATCCAGAATCGTATCGCTGGAAATGATTTTCAGCGTTACCTCCGTGCCGTCCTGGCCGCGTAGCCTGCTGACCGCATTGTCAATATCGATTTCCCTGGTGTCTCTGCCGTCAATTTCCGCTATCAGGTCCCCCACTAGAATATTACTGTCGTACGCCGGCGTATCCGCAAAGACGCGGGAAACCCTGGCGTAGCCCGTTTCCTCATCCTTCTCCAGCATCATGCCCAGGCCGATATAGGAGCCCTCACTTCTTTCGTCAAAATATTTATAGTCCTCTTCATCATAAAAGCGGGAATATCCGTCCCCTAAGGACTCCACCATCCCCTCCAGCGCGCCCACCAGCATGGCCTCTCCGTCCGCATCCTGGTAATAGGCATTTTCAATTTCCGTCGCCACGTCGTCCATCTCGAAATACTTCATCAGGCGGTCGTATTCCTCCCCCGCGATGTAGATTTCCCCAACGCTTCTGGAGTTATTTATGGCAATGCTATAGGTTATAATTGCAGTCGCCGCCGCCACAGTTATCACTACAGCCGCCAGCAGAAAAGCAAGCCTTTTCCCCGTCATAAAACCGGTCCTTTCCATTCCTTTTTTACGGGCTCTCCCTCCCGTGTTACCACAATTATAACATATTCTCCTGTAAAATGCGCCCCCTTCTCCATTTTTAACATTTCGTGTCTGCCTCTCTGCCATTCCTTATCCGCTTCATCTGACAGACTTGTTCTATGCAAAGCAAAAAGCCTGCGCCTCTGCGCAAGCTTTCCTGTATGCTGTCGATGCTAAAATGCCTGGCGCCCGTTGATGGATTTCATCAGAGTGATTTCGTCGGTATACTCCAGCTCTCCTCCTACGGGCACGCCGTGGGCAATACGGGTCACGCGGACGTTCAGAGGCTCCAGCAGCTTGGCAATATAAACAGCCGTGGTCTCCCCGTTTACGTCGGGGTTCGTGGCAAGAATCACCTCGCTTACATCCCCCGTCTTTACGCGCTCCATCAGCTCCTGCACGCGGATATCCTCCGGCCCAACGCCGTTTAACGGAGAAATCGCTCCCCCCAGCACATGGTAGACGCCGCGATACTCGTGAGCCCGCTCAATGGCCATCACATCTCGCGCGTCCTGCACCACACAGACAGTTGAGCGGTCTCGCTCCTCGTCTGCGCAAATGGGGCAGATATCTCCATCCGTCAAATTTCCGCAGACAGGGCATTCCTTGACTGCCAGCCTCGCCGCGTACATATCCTCAGCAAATTTCTTTACATCCTCTGGCTTCATGTCGATAACGGCAAAGACCAGCCTCGCCGCAGACTTTGGGCCAATGCCCGGCAGCTTGGCAAACCATTCCTGCAGCCGGACCAGGGATTCGATTTGGTACATTCCTACAAAAGACCTCCCAGGTTCATGCCGCCTGTTATCTTGCCCATTTCCTCCTGCATCATGGCGTCGGCCTTTTCAATGGCTTCATTTACCGCCGCGATGACCAGGTCCTGCAGCATTTCAATATCATCCGGATCCACCACCTCAGGAGCAATCTCAATGCTCTTAATCACCTTTTTCCCCGAGGCAACCACTTTCACGACGCCGCCGCCTGCCGTGGCCTCGACCTCTCGCGCCTCAATTTCCTCCTGCAAAGCCGCCATCCGCTGCTGCATCTTCTGCGCCTGCTGCATCATGCTCTGCATATTCATTCCGCCGCCCATGCCGCCGGGAAATCCGCCTCTCCTTGCCATGTCATCCAATCTCCTTCAAAATATTATTCGTCGTATATTATATCAATATTTTCGTTGCTATACAACTCTAAAATCCGCCGTTCGTCCTCTGGCATCACGATTTCAAGCGCCATGCTCCGGCCCGTCAGCTCCTGGGCCTTTTCCTCAATGGCGCCTTTTATGGTGCTTTCCTCCAGCATTCGCAGTGTAGAGGCCGAATCCGCCGTGACAATCAGCCTGCCGCCCTCTGTCCCGGCAATTTTGAGCTTGTCCAAAAAGACGGACGCTGCTGCATCCTTTTGAAAGGCCTCCTTCAGTCTCTCCAGAAGGGCGCCGCCATCCTCGGACATCTGAATAACCGGTTTCTTTTTTCTTTCTGCTGGCTGTGTCGGGGCTTTCTCTCTGGGCGCTGGAATCTGCGGCCCTGCGGCCAGCTCTGCTGCCAGGGTCTCCACCTTTCTCTCCAGCTTTGTCATGCGCTGGGCAGGCTCTGCCCCCTGCTCTGCCTCCGGCAGCAGCAGCTTCAGCGTCGCCACCTCCAGCTGAATCGCCGGCTTCGCCGAATATCGCATGGCTCGCTCCGCCTCGGCATATCCCTCCAGGCAGCGGATAATCGCCCCCTTGTCCCAGCCCTGGGCGACCTCGGTGTAGGGCCCCTGCTCTCCCGTCATGGCGGTTCGCAGCACATTGCGCAAGGCCTGGAGCAGTTGCGCAGCCAAATTGGCCGGCTCTACGCCGCTATTGACAATCTGCTCCAGCATGGAGAGAGCCAGAGCCTCGTCATAGTCTCGGAGGGCCCGCAGCAAAGTGAGCATGGACTGCCGATCCGTCAGGTTCAGCACCTCTAACACGACAGGCATGTCAATATGCTCCCCCAAAATGGTGCACTGGTCCAAAATAGTCAGCGCATCCCGCAGACCACCGTCTGCGGCCTCGGCAATTTGAGCCAATGCTTCCTCATCTGCCGTCTCTCCCAAATCTGCCAGAACCTCCTTCATCCGCTCTATAATGCTGAAATCGTCAATATGGCGGAAGTCGAACCGCTGGCAGCGGGAGAGAATCGTCTTGGGCAACTTGTGCAGCTCTGTCGTTGCCAAAATAAAAATGCCATAGGACGGCGGCTCCTCCAGCGTTTTCAGCAGAGCGTTGAAGGCGCTGTCTGTCAGCTCATGCACCTCGTCAATGATGTAAATCTTGTATTTTCCCTTAACGGGAAGCAAATTAATCTTTTCGCGGATTTCCCTGGCATTATCTACGCCATTGTTAGATGCCGCGTCAATCTCCATAATATCCAGCATGGCGTCGTTTAAAGCGTCCAAACAATTTTCACACTCCAGGCAGGGCTCCCCGTCCTGTGGATTCAGGCAGTTCAGGGCGCTGGCCAGAATTTTAGCCGTGCTTGTCTTGCCGGTGCCTCTCGGCCCGACGAATAGATATGCGTGAGATGGCTCCCCCAGGCGCACCTGGTTTTTTAAAATCTCAGCGATGGCAGACTGGCCCTTCAACTCCGAAAACCGCCTGGGCCGGTATGCCCGGTATAATGCTTTATATGCCATTTCCTTCTCCTTTTTGGCGGCAGCTCCGCCATAGCTTTATCATATCATAAACTTCTCTTTCCGGCAAAGCCCCTTCCCGAGAGAAAAAAACAGCGCAGAGAAAAAGTCTGCGCTGCTCATATTGCTTCCTTTTGTCTCAGGCGGCTGCCTCTCCGCCTCCCTCAGGGGCCGGCTCCTGAGGTTCCTCCGGGGCCTTGGTCGCCTCTGGTGCCTTCGTTGGCTCTGGCGCCTTGGTTGCCTCCGGCGTCTTGGTCGGCTCAGGCGCCTTGGTTACCTCTGGCGCTTTGGTCGGCTCTGGCGCCTTGGTGACCGTGGGCGTCTTGGTTGCTCCGGGCGTGGCCGTCACGGCGGGGGCCGTTGCCTCTTCCTCCTCTGGGCCTACGATAATCTTGCCGCGCACTGCCTTATACTTGGATGTGGCAACAAATTCCGTGCGGACTTTCTTGCCATCTTTATAGTAATGCTTATAGGATTTCCACTCAGAGCCATTTCTCCTGCTGCTGTAGGTCTCCTTGTAGCCTGGCTTCTTCGTCTCGTCCACCTCGACCTCCACATCACCGGACGGATAAATGGTTCTCACCTGCTCTGACGACAGCCTGATTTCGTCAAACTCGTCCCCAAAGCTCTCTCCGTAAATTTCTACAAATATTTCCTTGCCCTCTACCCAGGACATGATGACAATATCATGCTCCGTATTATTCTTCCATTTAAAGTCAATGGTCCCCGTGTTAATGGTGGCATCCAACCCGCCGCCAACATACCCCAGCTTTCTCGAATGGGGCCGCCGGTCCACAATTTCCAAATCCGCCATCAAAACTGCGTTGTAAAGCGTAGAGGAAACCTGGCAAACGCCACCGCCGGCCTGGTCCTCCGTCTTGGCGCCGCCCTCAATAATCGCCGGGGCAGGCTTCCACCCGAGAGCGTAAGTTCTCGGCCCCAGTGTGTCGTTCATCGAGAAGGTCTCTCCCGGCTTAACAATGACGCCGTTAATCAGGCCGGAGGCCTTCTTGATGTTGTATACCCGCGTATCTCTATCGTTGCTGCCCGATGCAAAAGAGGTGCTGGCATGGCTCCGCTTAGTGATGCTTTGGGCCAGTTCCTCTGCGGTCACCTCCGGCTCCGTCACATTTACGGGGATTTGCGCATCCGAATAGTCGCCATCCGCCAGCTTCTGCTGCAAAAGCTCCTTTAGCTTTGCTTTATCTACTGCCAGGCCCTTCTGCTCCTCTGTATACTCCATCTCTGTCTTGTCTTCCGAAAGCGCCAGTTCTGCGCTCACTGCCGGCTGGTCAATCTGTCCTGCCAGCTTGCTGACCAACTGGTCCAGGCTGGCCTCGTCATAGGCCATGGGCGCCTCAAAATTCCTGCCATTTTCCCGCGTCTCATTGACAATCTGCATGACGGAATTGTAATCTCCATCGCGGGCCAGGCCAAAGGCCTCCTCCAGCGCCGGCTGGAAGTCGATGTGCATGCCCAGCTCCTCTGGCGTCACCGTCGCTGTCGTGGTGTCATAGGTCAGTCGGAAGGTGGCGTCCTTCAGCATATCCGCCTGCGCGCCCTCCAGCTTTTTCTGCGCCTCTTCCATGGTCAGGCCGCCAATGCCGATTCCGTTTACGGTAACGCCCTCCAAAAAGGTATCTGACTCTACCACACTGAGCCGCTCTGCCTCCTGCTCATTGCGCAGGTTGATATCCGTAACGATAAAATAGGCCGCCACTGCCAAAATCAATGCCGCGCCTATTGATATTAAAATAATAATAAGCTTCTTTTTGCTCTTTTTTGCGCTTTCTTCCATCTATTTGCCCCTCCGTCCACTTTATTATATACGCCGTTTCCTCTTTTTAACCGTCCGCGTATTTTTGGGATAATAATATTATATCACAATTTTAGACACAACATCTAAATATTTTGTATCAATGTGGCAAAATTTGCTCCTTTTAAAATGGAAATCCATTGACGCAGTTTTTGTGTCTCCCCTCCAGCCAGGCCTCCAGATTTTCCACGGCAATATCCATGAGCCGCCTCCTCGCCTCCAGAGTTGCCCAGGCAATGTGGGGCGTAATGATGGCGTGGGGATGCTGAACCAACCGGTTATCCTGCGCCGGGGGCTCCTCTGCCAGCACGTCTGCCATATAGCAGCGTATCCGTCCATTATCCAGGTATTTTAAAATATCCTCCTCTGACACCAGCTGACCGCGCCCTGTGTTGACCAGCATGACGCCGTTTTTCATCTTTAAAATGTTCTTTTCGCAGATGATGCCGGCTGTTTCTTCGGTTAGGGGGCAATGGAGCGAGATGATATCCGCATGGGAAAGCAACCGGTCCAGCGAGACGTATTCCACCCCTTCCACCTGCTTTTCCGTCCGGCTTGTCCCCATGACCCGCATCTGAAAAGCCAGCGCTATTTTTGCCACAGCTCTGCCGATGCTGCCCAGGCCGATAATGCCCAGGGTTTTGCCCTTCAGCTCTGTCAGCGGATAATTCCAAAAACAGAAGTCCTGAGAGGCGGCCCACTGCCCCTCCTTCACTGCCCTGTTGTGACTGCCTACGCGCAGCGTTGCCTCCAAAATATGGGCGAATACCATCTGTGCCACAGAATCCGTAGAATACCCCGGAATATTGGTTACGCAGATGCCTCGCTCCGTAGCTGCCTCTAAATCCACAATATTGTATCCCGTCGCCAGCACGCCAATATATCTCAGGTTCGGGCAGGCGGCAATAATTTCCCGTGTAATCGCCACTTTGTTGGTCAAAACGGCGTCGCTATCGCCAATCCGTCTGGCCACATCCTCCCT
>DBGCIZ010000100.1:0-5197 GCA_048355355.1 Christensenellaceae bacterium
ATGACGGGAAGCATCCGCACCCTTTCCCCTGAAATACGGGAGATTGTTTTGGAACGGTTTGGCACGATTGTGTCGTCAATGGCCACAGCCTATGGCTGCACGGCGGAAATCAGCCTGCAGGAGGTGGTGCCCATGGTGGTAAACGGCCGGGAAATGACGGCGTTGGCCAGGGAGGCCGCTGCGCTGGCTTTGGGAGAGGAGAACATGGTCCCCGCCAAGCGAACCCTCTGCTCGGAGGACTTCGCCGTGTACGCCCAATATACGGATACGTTCTTTTATTTTTTAGGCTCGGGAACGGCGGAGGGGCCCAACCCGCCCTGGCATGACGGGGATTTCCGCGCAGACAGCCGGGCCGCTGCCTACGGGGCAAGGCTGCTGGCAGAAAGCGCCCTGACGGCCATGCGGCGGCTGGCAGCTCAAAGGTGAACCCGGCCGACGAAGACCTGCCGGAGCAGATCTTTCAGCTGGCAATCCTCCACCTCTCGGGCGTCAATGGCCTCGGGGGAAAGGCTGATGAGCTGGGAGAGCAGGTGGTCCTCCTTGGTCTCTCCCTCGCAGAGGGCGGCGGTGGCGAGGATGCGGTCTCCATTGCTGTCCAGCATGGCGTAGACGTTGTTGGAGGGGACGATTTTGACGAAGGAGACCACTGGGTCCCGCATACTGACAAAATAGCGAAGCAGACGGATAAACTCCTCCTTCTGGGTTTCCACCAGGTGCTCCTCTACGCACCGCTGGAGCACGGAATCCCAGGCTAGAAGATGGTCCGCCATGCGAAAGTGCATGACGCCGTCCAGAGAGAGGATGCCACGGGGGTTTTCCAGCAGGCAGGCGCTGATGCGCTGGGCCAGGTCTTCCTTGGCGCATTTCACATTGCCGTCCTCCCCGGGGAACCAGAGCCGCTTGAGGGCAGAGATGAGGATATCCCCCTGCTCCTCCTTTTCAATAAAGGGGTAGCTGCGCTCAACCCGCTTTAAAATATATCTGATTTGCAAATTTTCGATGAGAATATCTGCAAGGATGCTGCTCAGCAAAAAGAGGGTTTCCTTGCTCTGCACCTCGACGCCCACATAGCGCCAATCCTCGTGAAAGAGCCGGATTTGGCCGCTGAGCAGGAGCTTTGCCGGTATTCTGTTTTTTATCAGCATTCCCAGACGCACCTCCTGATTCAGCACGCCCACATGATAAATCAAAAGCCAGACACCTCCGCCTAAATTTGAGGAAAGCCCTTTCTGAAAAGGAGCATACTTTAAAATATGCGCGGCGGACGAAAAGTTTCCCTCTCCAGCTATTCTGCCGCACGGCGGCGAAAAAATTTATCCAATTTGTGGCGCGGCGAGGAAAAACGGTTGACATTGCGAGGGCGAAACCGTATAATGAAGGCAAATCATCGTCTGAGAAGCAGACAGTAGCCGCGGAGAATGCCCCAAAGAGAGGCCGGCAGAGCTGAGAGCAGGCTGGGCATGCCGCAGGGGAAGACCACTGTGGAGACGGATGCGGGGAAGCGCCCGTTATAGCGCACCTTGAGCGGAATTTTTTCCGGAAAAAGGGTGGAACCGCGAAGCAATTCGCCCCTCGTTTGACGAGGGGTTTTTCTTTTGCATCGCAGCAATATACGAAAAGGAGACGGTATCATGGAAATTACCCTAAAGGACGGAAGCGTCATTTCGGCAGAGCAGGGCACGACAGCTCTGGACATTGCGGGGAAGCTCTCCCAAAAGCTGAAGAAGAGCGCAGTAGCGGCAAAGGTAGACGGCAAGCTGACGGATTTGACCGCGCCGCTGACCAAGGACTGCGCCCTTGAAATATTGACCTTTGCAGACGAGGATGGCAGATGGACCCTGCGGCACACGGCCTCCCATGTTTTGGCGGAGGCGGTGAAAGCCCTGTATCCGCAGGCAAAGCTGGCCATTGGCCCGGCCATTGAAAACGGCTTTTACTATGATTTTGACGTGGACCACACCTTCTCGCCAGAGGAACTGCGGAAAATCGAAAAGGAGATGAGCCGCATTATTGCCAAGAATGCTCCCATGGAGCGGTTTGAGCTGCCCAGGGAGGAGGCAATCGCCTTTATGGAGGAGAGAAACGAGCCCTATAAGGTGGAGCTGATTCGCGATTTGCCTGAGGGAGAGACGATTTCCTTCTATCGCCAGGGGGATTTTGTAGATTTATGCGCCGGGGCGCACCTGCCCTCTACGGGCGGCGTAAAGGCGTTTAAGCTCACCTCCACCGCCGGAGCCTATTGGAGAGGCAACGAGAAAAACAAAATGCTGAAGCGCATCTATGGCACGGCCTTTGACAGCAAGGCCGCCCTGGAGGAATATCTGGAGCAGCTGAAGGAAGCCCAGGCAAGGGACCACAACAAGCTGGGACGGGAGCTTGGCTTCTTCACCACCAGCCCGGTGGTAGGCCAGGGGTTGCCTCTGATTATGCCCAAGGGAGCGAAGGCGATTCAGATTCTTCAGCGGTTTATTGAGGATGAGGAGGAGCGCAGAGGCTATCAGATGACCAAGACGCCCCTCATGGCGAAAAGCGATTTGTATAAAATCTCGGGACATTGGGACCATTATAAGGACGGCATGTTCGTCCTGGGGGACGAGGAAAAGGGTGACGAGGTGATGGCCCTGAGGCCCATGACCTGCCCCTTCCAATACATGATTTACAAGGCCAGCCACCACAGCTACCGGGATTTGCCCGTTCGCTACAACGAGACGGCGACTGAGTTTCGAAACGAGGCCTCGGGCGAGATGCACGGCCTGATTCGGATCCGGCAGTTCACCCTTTCCGACGCCCACATTATCTGCACGCCGGAGCAGGTGGAGCAGGAGTTCCGCGGGGTGGTGGATTTAATCGACTATGTGATGAAGTGCATTGGCATTCAGGATGACGTGACCTACCGGTTCTCCAAGTGGGACCCGAACAACAAGGAAAAGTATATCGACATGCCGGAGGAATGGGAGCGCACCCAGGATATCATGCGCAACATCCTGAACCATATCGGCTTGAAGTTTGTAGAGGCGGACAATGAGGCTGCCTTCTATGGCCCCAAGCTGGACGTACAGTTCAAAAACGTATTCGGCAAGGAGGATACGCTGTTTACCGTGCAGATTGACTTTGCCCTGGCGGAGCGGTTTGAGATGTTCTACATCGACTCGGACAACCAGAAAAAGACGCCCTATATTATCCACAGGTCGTCCATTGGCTGCTATGAGCGGACGTTGGCCATGCTGATTGAAAAATATGCCGGCGCGCTGCCCCTCTGGATTTCGCCGGAGCAGGTTCGCCTGATGACCGTAACGGATAAGGCAATCCCCTACGCGGAGGCCCAGGCGGAGAAGCTGCGGGCCATGGGAATCCGGGCAAAGGTAGATAGCCGCCAGGAAAAGATTGGCTACAAGATAAGAGAGGCCAGAAACGAGAGAATCCCCTATATGCTCACGGTGGGCGAAAAGGAGATAGAGGACAACACCTTCTCCGTCCGTAAGCGCGGGCAGGGCGATATCGGCAGCATACCGGTAGAGGACTTCTGCGCTACTGTGGTGAAGGAAAACGCAGAGAAGGCAATCTGGTAATTTTTTGAGGGGAATTTCCGCAAGACACGGCGAGGGCTGTGTCTTGCGCTGCTTTGAAAGGAAAACTATGACGGACATTCGGGATATTTTTCAGCATACTGCCAGCTATGCAGGCAAAACGGTGGAGGCGCGGGGATGGGTGCGCACCCTGCGGGATTCCAAAAATATTGCCTTTCTGGAGCTGAACGACGGGACGTTTTTCGCCAATTTGCAGGTGGTGCTCCAGGCGGAGCGGCTGGCCAATTTTGGCGAAATCGCCAGGCTGCCAGTAGGCGCGGCGGTAGGATGCAGGGGCGTTTTGGTCGAGACGCCAGAGGCCAGGCAGGCCTTTGAGCTCCAGGCCGAGGCGGTTTGGGAGGAGGCAGGCTGCGACCCTGCCTACCCCCTGCAAAAAAAGCGCCACTCCCTGGAGTATTTGCGGACCATTGCCCATCTGCGGCCCCGCACCAACACCTTTTCCGCCGTGTTCCGGGTGCGCTCGGAGCTGGCCTTTGCCATCCACCAGTTTTTTCATGAGAGGGGCTTTGTATATGTCCATACCCCCATTATTACCTCCAGCGACGCGGAGGGCGCGGGGCAGATGTTTCGCGTCACCACGCTGGATTTAGAGCACCTGTCTGAGGGGCAGGGTGGGGTGGACTATGGCAGGGACTTTTTCGGCAAGGCGGCCAACCTGTCCGTCTCCGGTCAGCTGGAGGGGGAGTGCTACGCCATGGCCTTCCAGCGGATTTATACCTTTGGGCCTACCTTCCGGGCGGAAAAC
Source organism: Christensenellaceae bacterium (assembly GCA_048355355.1). GTDB lineage: Bacteria > Bacillota > Clostridia > Christensenellales > Christensenellaceae > DBGCIZ01. The sequence continues at coordinate 4,333 of DBGCIZ010000100.1, forward strand.
AGCAACACCCCGCGCCATGCGGCGGAATTCTGGATGATTGAGCCGGAAATCGCCTTTGCCGACGTGTTTGACGATATGGATTTGGCGGAGGCAATGGTGAAATACGTCATTGGCCATGTGCTGGAGAAGCTGCCGGAGGAGATGGCGTTTTTCTCCCGCTTTGTGGACAAAGGGCTCATGGAGCGGTTGGAGAACGTGCTCCATTCGGAGTTTGCCCGCATTACCTATACGGAGGCCATCGACATTTTGGAGAAGGCGGATGTGGCCTTTCAGTTCCCCGTCCACTGGGGAATCGATTTGCAGAGCGAGCATGAGCGGTATTTGACAGAGAAGGTGTTTCGAAAGCCTGTTTTCGTCACGGGTTATCCGAAGGAAATCAAGGCCTTTTATATGCGGCTGAACGACGACGGCAAAACCGTGGCGGCCATGGACCTGCTGGTCCCGGGCGTTGGGGAGATGATTGGCGGCAGCCAGAGAGAGGAGCGGCTGGACCTGCTGGAGAGGCGCATGGCAGAGCTGGGCATGGATCAAGATGCATACTGGTGGTATCTGGATTTGCGCCGGTATGGCGGCGTGAAGCATGCCGGCTTTGGCCTGGGCTTTGAGCGGATGATGCTGTATCTGACGGGTATGGCAAATATCCGGGATGTCATTCCCTTTCCGCGGGTGCCGCGGTGGGCGGAGTTTTAGGCGAACCTGGGCGCCGCTTTGTCCCCTTGCGAAGGAGGGGCGAATCCTGTAGAATAAAATGGAGGGCGGAGAGGCGCCCTCTGCATGGCGACAGGGAATGAGTCGGAGGAAATAAAATGGACTATAAAAAATTACAGAATGGAACGGACATCAGAGGTGTGGGCAGCGAAGGGAT
>DBGCIZ010000101.1:0-3289 GCA_048355355.1 Christensenellaceae bacterium
CCTGTCGCCCGAATTTTCATGGAAGGGGGCAAGGCGTAAAAGGCCCTGTGAACCAGGCTGTTTCCGTCTATTAAAATCATTTTTTTCATGGCGCGATACTCCGTTCTGTTCTTCTCTTGTCTATCATGGCCGCGAATTCGATTTATACTCCAACAAAAGAGCGCGCAGCTTCTGCCTGCCCCGCGCCAGGCGGGAGCGAACCGTGCCCGGGGAAATCCCCAGTAGCTCAGCAATTTCCCCATAGGAATAGCCGTCTATTTCCCGCAGAACCAGCACGCTGGACTGCTCTCTCGGCAGTTCCTCCAGCATACGGCGGATTTCCCGGGCATCCTCGTTTTGCAGGCAGACTGCCGGTGGGTCAAACTCTCCGTCGGCTAAATCTAGCTTGTCGTCTATATTTTCCAAAACCATTTTTTTCTTTCTCAGCTGGTCCAGGCAGACGTTTTTCGTCAACGCATAGGCCCATGTTCCGAAGGAGGAACGTCCGCTGAAGGTGCGCAGACCCTGATAGATTTTCAGAAGGGCCTCCTGGGCAGCGTCCGCCGCGTCAAATTCATTTTTCATCAGGCGGAGGCACAGGCCGTAAAGCTTGCCCTGATACTTTCTTGCCAGCTGCTCGAAAGCATCGATATCGCCCCGCTGCGCCTGCTTCAGAATCAGCTCGTCGTTCATCTCCTCTTGTCAAGACCCTTTCTTCCGTAATCAGATATCTTATATATTATACTAAAATCCATACGCTTTTGCAAAGCTATCTGCCGCCCTGCCCCGAGGGATGCAAACCAATGCCCATAAGACCAGGGGCAAAGGAAAAACCTTCAAAAAACCGATAAATTTTGTTTACATTTTGCAAGACAAAAACACCTCTGGTAATCATTGCCCCCAGAAAATTGCTTTACTATCCACTGATTTTGTTATATGATGAAACAAGAGAAGGATTCGTGAGACGGAGGCTTTTGTTATGGCAGCGCAGGAGCTGGTCAACATCATAGAGGGAATTCGCCAGGGGGACAGGGACGCCTGCCTCGCCCTTTATCATCGCTATTACCAGCAGATTTTCCGCGCCGCCTACGCAGCCACGAAAAATATTGAGCAATCCATCCAGATTGTGAAGGCAGTTTATAAAAAGCTTCTGCTCGCCGCCAGGGATGGCGCTTTTGAGAAATACTTCGATTCCCTCGTCCGCCAGGAAATTCGGGAGCAGCTCGCCTCCCTCATGGCGGCACGGGCTGTCGCATCTTATGAAAGGGAGCTTTCCCGTCGTTTGGAAGAGATGAATGCCCTGGTTCGCCAAAGCCAGCGTGCCGGCCTTCACGAGCGCTCTCCCTATGGGAAGCATAGCCGCCCCAAGCAGAGGCCTAAAAGACGGCTCCGCGGGCTGCGCATCGCCCTTCTTGCCATCGCAGGCGTCGTCCTCCTCTGGGCTATCGTTGGGTTGCTCATGCCTGCTTCGTCCCTGCCAGCTTTCGATTTAGGCTATAGCTGGTTTAACGCCAATCTATTTCCCCTGTTCTAACGCTTCATCCTTCCAAAGCCACCATTTCAGAAGAGCAGGGTCCCTTTCCTCATTGTTGGCATAATACACCGCCATACGGTATACATAAAGGGCGCAACGGTCTACCTGCGCATTTTGGGCAATGCAGTCCTGTGCGTAAATTTTTTCCGGGTCCTTGCCCGCCAAATCCTCGACACAGTGAATGCCAACGGCCTTCAAATGTCGCTCCATATTCTTCCCAATGCCGGGAATCACCTTTAGGTCTGTCATCCATCGGCCCTCCCTTCGAAAGTCAGCTATCTGCTGCCATGATAATACTCCAAAAAGCGGATATATCTGCCGTGATACAGCGCAACGTCCTCTTCTCGGGGGTAAATTCGCTCCTCCTCCCGCGTCAGCCGGATGTCCTCCCCCAGGCAGCGCAGCCCCAGAGCAGCCCCCCCCATGAGAGACGCCTGCTCCCAGCAATCTATCGAGATATCCCTCCCCAGAATGCCGGCCAGCATGGCCAGCCACGTCATATCCTTCAAAATGCCTCCGGATACGAGTATCCGCCTCGGCGCGCCGCAATAGGCCGTAACGGCATCGTAGCATTGGCGTACGCCAAAGAGAATGCCCTCCATGACGCTGTGGTACATTTCTATCAGACCGTGCGTTCGCTCCAGGCCGCAAAAGCCGCCCCGCCTGCTGTCGTCCCAGCCAGGGCAGCGCTCCCCAAAGAGATAAGGGAGAAAATAGGGCAGCCCTGCCCGCTCCACCGGATATTGAGAAAGCGTTTCGTAGGCAATTTCCCGCCCAAAAAAGCTATCTCTGGCCCAATCCAGGCAGTTGCAGGCGCCAGAGGTGGCGGCGCCTGCCAAAATCTCATCGTCTGCGGAAAGGTAGCGCCAGATGCCCGCCGCTTTTCCCTCTCCGTCTGCCAGCATGCGAACAGCCGCGCTGGTCCCTACAGACAGGGTCATATCCCGCGCATCTTCCAAGGCAAAATGGTTCATTGCCCCGTCGGGATAGGCGGGCAGGACGGGAATCCCCTCCCGCAGTCCCAACAGATTTGCAAAGGCTTTACCAAGGCGGCCAGGCCTGCGCCAGGAGCCCAGGGCAGGCAAATTTTCCTGCTTCAGCCCTGCCCATTCCAGGGCAGCAGGGCAATATTCCCCCTGCCGGAGCGACACCAGGCCAGAGCCAGAGGCCATGGAGAGGCTCTCCTCCCAGCGGCCCGTCAGCATAAAAAAGACGTATCCCCCCGCGCTGCAGACCCGCTTCCCTTTCAGGCATCCTTCGATGCCCAGCCGCTTCAGCATGGCCAGGGGATACATGCCGTGGGGCATGCAGCCCGTCTCCTGATAGAGATAGTCCCTCTCCTGCTCGGAAAGCATTGCCGCTGCAGGCGCGCCAAAGGCGGCGTCCTCCCACGTATAGAGGCGGGACGCTGCCGTCCCGTCCGGCTCTATCAAAACCAAACTATGCCAAATCCCCACCAGCGCTATGGCCTCTATGGCAAGCCCCTGGGCCAGCTGCCGCGCCAGGATAGATAGCTCCTGCAGCAGCACCTCCGCGCTTTTCCGATTCCGAATCGGCACTGCTGCCTGGGCATCCACCCCTGTTGCACTGTCGTAAACCAAGGCCTTTAGAGAAGAGGTGCTCGCCTCCAGCACCAGCAGCTTCATCGCGCCCTCCGAAGCATGTCCCCCGGCTGCAAATCATAGGGGCTGCGAATATATACCCGCTGCTGAGGATGGGGGGCGGAATCCTGCTCCGTGCCGTCCTCTGTCAAAATGATATCCGTCGAAAATGTCT
>DBGCIZ010000102.1:0-4096 GCA_048355355.1 Christensenellaceae bacterium
CCTTCTTATTCCAATTATTTGTCAAAAGGTATTGCATTTTTATACGTTTAAGCGTATAATTATTACATGATAGAGCTATGATTGGAGGATGAAAACGTGATAAAAGCTGGTATCATCGGCGCAACAGGCTATGCAGGCGAGGAGCTGGTGCGGCTCCTGACGGCCCACCCTCAGGTGGAGATCGCCCATGTCGTCAGCAAATCCTTTGCCGGAAAAAAGCTATCTGAAATATACGGCAGTTATCTCAGCGTGGACCTTACGCTGGAGGATATGGAGCTGGATTCCCTGGCAGAAGATTGTGACGTCATCTTTCTCGGCCTGCCTCATGGCGCCTCGCTGGAGGTAGCGCCCAAGCTTTGCCAGAAGGGCGTCAAGGTCATCGATTTAAGCGGCGACTTCCGCTATAACGACCCGGCTATATACGAGGCGTGGTATGGGATTCATCACAGCCACCCCGACCTGCTGCAGAAGGCGGTCTACGGTCTTTGCGAAATCCACCGGGAGGAAATCCCGCAGGCTACCCTGGTTGCAAACCCAGGCTGCTATACGACCACCAGCATCCTGCCCCTGTATCCCTTGCTAAAGGAAGGGCTGGTGCAACGGGAAAACATTATTATAGACGCCAAGTCCGGCGTTTCTGGCGCGGGCCGGAAGGAAAAGCTGGCCTTCTCCTTCTGCGAAACCCACGAGAGCTTTAAGGCCTACGGAGTGACAACCCACCGGCATACTTCAGAAATCGAGCAGGAGCTTTCCATCGCCGCCGGAAGCGAAATTCGCCTCAGCTTTACGCCACATCTGCTTCCTCTGAAGCGGGGCATTTTTGCCACCATCTACGCAAACCTTTGCGAAGGCGTCTCTGCAGATACGATTGCCCAAGCTTACGAGAAGGCCTACGGCAGCTGCCAATTTGTGCACGTACTGCCCCATGGCAGCCTGCCGGAGCTGAAATTCGTCAACGGCTCCAACAACTGCGCCATCGGATTTCAGGTTGACGCTCGGCTGAGGCGGGTGGTCATCATCTCTTGCACGGATAATCTCATCAAGGGTGCGGCCGGCCAGGCGATTCAAAACATGAACCTGCTCTTTGGCCTGGACGAAAGCGCTGGCCTGCCCAAGGTGGCCTCTTATCTCTAAAAAATACAGAATACAAAGGAGTATTGACATGAACGGAAAGTACCTCAAGCGCGCGAGCATCCTCATCGAGGCCCTGCCCTATATCCAGCGGCTCTCTGGCAAGACTATCGTCATCAAATATGGCGGCGCGGCCATGCTGGACGATACGCTGAAGCAAAAATTTATGGAGGACATTACCCTCTTAAAATTTGTCGGCATGAACCCTATCGTCGTCCACGGCGGCGGGCCGGATATCAATAAAACTCTGGATAGCCTTGGCATCGAGCCTCATTTTGAAAATGGCCTGCGGGTGACGGACGGGGAGACTATGGACGTAGTGCAGATGGTGCTCACCGGAAAAATCAATAAAAACCTGACTGCCGGCATCAATAGCGTGGGAGGAAAGGCTGTTGGCATCTGCGGCATTGACGGCAACGTCATTCGTGCGCAGAAAAAGCCGCCGGTAGACGGCGTAGATTATGGCTTCGTAGGGGATATCGTCAGCGTAGACACCAAGCTGATTAACATCCTCTCCGAGGATGCCTATATTCCCGTCATCGCCCCCATTGGCTGCGATGACCAGGGCCATAGCTACAATATTAATGCAGACACTGTGGCAAGCGCCGTGGCAACTGCCCTCAAGGCGGAAAAGCTCATGTTTTTAACGGATATCGATGGAATTCGCCGGGATCCGGCCGACCCGGATACCCTGATTTACGAAATTTCCGCCCAGGATGTCGTCAGCCTGATTGCGGAGGGCATCGTCTCTGGCGGTATGCTGCCTAAGGCGAAGGCCTGCGCCAAAGCCATCCGGGAGGGCGTCAACCGGGTGCATATTTTAAACGGGACGATTCCCCACGCCATTCTGCTGGAAATCTTCACAAATTCCGGCATTGGCACCATGTTTACAGCATAGAGGTGAAACAAGATGAAATTAGAAGAAATCAAAAAGCTGGACCAGCAATACTATATGCCCGTGTTTGGCGAGCGGTTTCCCGTCTGCTTTGTAGACGGGCACGACGCCTGCCTGGTAGACACAGAGGGCCGGGAATACCGGGATTTTCTCGGGGGCATTGCCGTCAGCTGCCTTGGCTATTCTGACCAGGGCCTGATTGACACCGTCTGCAATCAGGCCAAACGTGTATTGCATACGTCCAACTATTTTTATATCGAGCCCCAGGCAAAGGCCGCAGAGCTGGTCTGCCAGGCTACGGGAATGGACAAGGTCTTTTTTGCCAACAGCGGCGGCGAGGCAGTGGAAGGTGCGCTGAAGCTGGCCCGGAAGTATTTCTACGAAAAGGGGCAGAAGAAATACAAGGTAATCACCATGCAGCAGTCCTTCCATGGCCGGACCCTGGCCACCCTTTCCGCCACAGGGCAGCCCCATTTTCAGGAGGCATACCGGCCTTTGATGCCTGCCTTTGTTCACGTCCCCTTCAACGACATTGCTGCTGTAGAGGCCGCCATTGACGAGGAAACCTGCGCCGTGCTGACAGAGCCCATTTTGGGAGAGGGCGGCGTCATTCCCGCTCAGGAGGGCTTTTTGCAACAGCTACGCGCGCTATGCGATGAGAAGGGTATCCTGCTCATTGCAGACGAAATCCAGACCGGCGTTGGGCGGACGGGCAGCTTTCTGGCCTGCCAATACTATGGCGTAAAGCCCGATATTGTCACTCTTGCCAAGGGACTGGGCGGCGGCGTCCCCATCGGCGCGTTCCTCGCCACCGACGAAGTGGCCCAGGCTTTCCACCCCTCTGACCATGGCTCTACCTTCGGGGGGAATCCCCTGGCTACGTCGGCCGCTGCCTATGTTGTGGAAAAGCTAACCTCCTCCGGGGAAATTTTCGACCATGTGCGCCAAATGGGCGCGTATTTGCGGGAGCATCTCTCCTTCCTCTGCTCCATACACGGCCAAAAGGCCAAGGGGGTTCGCGGCGTTGGCCTGCTGAACGCTTTGGCGCTGGACGAGTCTCTCCCCGCTAAGCAGGTGCTCAAGGAGCTGCTCCGCCGCGGCTTTGTGGCTGGCAGCGCCGGCGGAAACAGCCTCCGGTTTGCGCCTCCCTTTGTCGTGCAAAAATCCGACATTGACGCCCTCGCTTCCGCATTAAACGATATTTTCAGCGGAAACGATTGAAAGCCCGCGGGTTTCGTGATAGTATCTATATAGATTGTAAAATTTCAGTTAAGAGAGGAATTGCAACTATGGATCTTAGCGCATACGCTCCGAAAGGCATATTTCAGCAAAAGCACCTGCTGACTTTGAAGGACTATTCCGAGGATGAAATCCTCCAGATTTTGAGCCTGGCCGTCAAGCTGAAAACTCAAGCCGAGCTCCACATGCCCCACCGTATTCTTCGCGGTAAGTCTTTGGCCATGATTTTCGCAAAAAGCTCTACCAGGACGAGAGTGTCCTTTGAAGTGGGCATGTATCAATTGGGGGGACAGGCCCTCAACCTCTCCACCCATGATATCCAGCTGGGCCGGGGCGAAACCATTGCCGATACGGCTCGGGTGCTCTCCCGCATGGTGGACGGCATCATGATTCGCACCTTTGATCAGTCCGATGTGGATGACCTGGCAAAATACGGCTCTATTCCGGTTATCAATGGCTTGACGGACAAGTATCATCCTTGTCAGGCTCTGGCCGATATTCTTACCCTTTATGAGCACAAGGGAAAAATCAAGGGCAACAAGCTGGCCTTCGTGGGGGATGGCAACAACGTGGCCCACTCCCTGATGATGATTTGCTCCAAGCTGGGCATCGATATAGCCGTCGCCTCTCCTAAGGGCTTTGAGCCGGACGAGGATGTAACCCAATATACGCAGGCGGTCGCGGCAGAGTGCGGTTCCACTGTGCTGGTTACCAACGACCCTGTTGAGGCCGTTCAGAATGCGGACGCCGTCTATACGGACGTTTGGGCCAGCATGGGTCAGGAGAGCCAGTTTGAGGAAAAATCTAAGCACTTCCTCTCCTACCAGGTCA
>DBGCIZ010000103.1:0-14666 GCA_048355355.1 Christensenellaceae bacterium
ACCAGGAAGCTCTCTACCGCCTGGGCGGAATCCGTTGCCTGCTGCAAATCTCTCGCCTCAGCCACTACCTCAATGTCGTATTTCTCAGCAGCATCGGCCATGCCCTGCTCTCTCAAAACAGCGGTAGAGCTGCTCTTATCCAGGGAAATGAGGGCGATTTTCTTCATGCCAGCCTTGCCCATGGCTTCCACAGCCGCGTAGCCAGCCTGGTAGTCGTTCTGCACCACGGTGCCCACAAAGTAGGGGGACTGGGAGACGATTTCCTTTACCTCTTCGTCCATAATCTCTCTCCAGGCCACGGCCCAATAGACGCCTGCCTCCTCGCAGAGCTGGCTCACCTTGATGAGCATGGTGTCGTTAGGCGGGCAGATGGTCAGCATGTTGCAGCCTGCTGCAATCAGCTTTTCCACGCTGGTGATGAGATGGTCCGGGTCGGTCAGGTCGTCGATTTCCGCCACTACCTCGCCGCCATTGGGGAAGTTCGCGCACACATAGTTCAGGTTGGCATAGTAGGAATACTGCGCCGGCGCTGTCACGTTTTCCATAGGCAGGCCCAGCTTCATGGCGGGCAAATCCCCGCCGCTAGAGGCGCTGCCCTCCGGCGATGTGACGGCTCCCGTCTCCGCCGGCGTCGTTTCGGCCGGGCTGGCGCATCCCGCCAGACAAAGGCCTGCTGTCATGCATAAAACCACGATGAAAGCAACTAATTTTTTCATGTTTTCCTCCTCAATTTTTGTTATTTCTATATATCGCTTTATATAGACTATTTGATGGTTTCCGCGCTGCGGCGGTCAAAGGTCAGGGCAATGACGGCCAGGAAGATGACGCCCTTTATCAGCTGCTGCGTCAGGGTCTCTACGCCCCAGAGGGTCATGCCGTTGCCAAACACCGCCATGGTAATGCTGCCGATAATTGCGGAGCGGAACCTGACCGACGAGCCGCCGGTAATCACCATGCCGCCCAACATCAGGGCCTGCAATGCGTTAAACTCCAGATTGGAGGCCGTGCCGATGTTTGCCGCGCCGGAGCGGAGCAGGAAGAAGAAGGCCACCGCCCCAGCCGCCGCGCCGGTAAAGACGTAGCTGAGATATTGAATCTTCTTCACCTTCACGCCGGACTGCCTGGCCACCTCCGCCCGGGAGCCAATGGCCCTGCACTGCTTTCCAAAGGCCGTGTAGTCGAATAGGATGAAGCAGATGATGGCGAATATGACGACCACCGCCAGCTTCAGCTCAACGGTATCCAGCAGCATCATACGGATGGGGATGGCCCGGACTCCGTCCATGAGCAGCAGCTCCACCGCCCCTTTCATGATGAATGACATGGCAATGGTGGCGATAAAGGAGTCGATGCGCAGCTCCGTCACAATCAGGCCGTTCAAAAGGCCAATCAGCGCGCCGGTCAGCAGCGCCGCCGGCAGCACCAGGTAGACGCTGACCTCGGACGCATAGGCGCCCACCGCTGCGGCCACGGCCGCCGTACTGGCGATGGACATGTCCATCTTGCCCTGGGCCATGACGAATATCAGCGCACACGACACCATCATGATGGTAAAGGTCTCGTTAAACAGCGTTGAAAAGTTGGCCGGGGCGATGACCTTTCCGCCGCTGACAATGTGAAAAAACAGCACCACCACAATCAGCCCCGCCACCGGAATAATCGCCCGCTTCTTTTGCCTTAAAAATTCCAGCACCTTATTTTGTTGTCTCTCTGCCTGTGTTTCCATGGTCTTTCCCCGCCTTAAATCATGTAGTGAATCATGTCCCTGTCCGTCAGTTCTCTGCTGCGAAGGAACTCTCTGCTAATCCTGCCGTTCTTCATGATGAGGATTCTGTCGCTCATGCCAATCAGCTCCGCAAGCTCCTCCGAAATCAGGATGATGGTCTTTCCCTGGGCCTTCATCTGCTCCATGAGCCGGTATATCTCCGCCTTGACGCCGATGTCAATGCCTCGAGTTGGGCAATCCATAATCAGGACGCTGGCGTCGAAGCCAATCCACTTGGCAATGGCAACCTTCTGTTTGTTGCCGCCGGAGAGATACATGCAGTACTGGTTCATATCGCTCATTTTCACGTCGAGAGCGTCCGTATATTTTTTGACGAAATTCTTCTCCCTCTTGTTGGAGATGAGGCCGTGGCGCTCCAGCTTTTTCAGGGAGGGCAGGCAGATGTTGTCCCGGATGCTCCCCGCGGTGAGAATGGCCTCCTTATCCCTGTTTTTTGAGATATAGCCAATGCCCAGCTTCATGGCTGCCGTGGCGTTTTCGTAGGTCTGGCCATCCTCAAAGGCGGTGGTTCCCCGCTCTCTTGCGTCCAGCCCGAAGAGCAGCCGGCCCAGCTCGTGCATGCCGCATTCGTTCAGGCCGCCAATGCCCAAAATCTCTCCCCGAAAGGCCTGAAAGGACACGTCCTGGACGATGCCCCGGGTCAGATGCTCTGCCGCAAGGGCCACCTCTGGCCCGTGGGAGCTTTCGTAATCCTCCCGGTAGTAGGCCCCCAGCATCTCGCGCCCCACCATGAGCTGTTTAATCAGCCCCTGCTCAAAGGCGTCCTTTTCCAGCCGGTCGATATAGTGGCCGTCCCGGAGCACGGTGAGCGCGTCGCACTTCTCCATCAGCTCGTCAATGTCGTGAGAGATGAAGATTACGGCGCCTCCCTCGCCCTTCAGCCGCTCCATTAAGGCGTAGAGAATGTCCCTGCCCCGCTTGGAGAGGGCGCTGGTGGTCTCGTCGATAATCAGTATTTTCGGCTTGGCATACATGGCCCGGGCGATTTCAATGAGCTTTCTATCCTCAAAGGACAGGGAGCCGCAAAGCCGCGCCGCGCTGATGTGCTCCATGCCCAGGCTGTTCAGGATTTCCTGGGCGCTGCGCTGCATTTTCTTCACGCTGAGCAGGCCGCCTCTGTAGAACTCCTTTTCCTTGCCGATAAAGATATTCTCTGCCACCGTGGTTCCCGTGAAGGTGCCCTGTTCCTGCACAATCATGCACACCCCATTGTCCACTGCCTCCAGCGTGGATTTCGGGCTGTAGGGCTGGCCCTCCAGCCGCATCTCCCCCTGGTCGCAGCGCTGGATTCCGGCAATGATGGAGCTGAGCGTGCTCTTGCCCGAGCCGTTTTCTCCCATCAGGCCGTGAACCTCGCCGCGGCGGAGCTGAAAGTGCACGCCCGCCAGCGCCTTCGTCGGTCCAAAGGTTTTTACGATTCCGTCCGCTTCAAACATCCATTCGCTTTTCATTGCATCACACCATTTCCATCCATTTTTCTTCCTTAAAAGCTGCAGGGCTCTCCCTGCTTTTTTTGAGCTGCTATTCTTTTTTCCAACAGAATCTCTTAAAACTTGCAAACCCGTCTTGGTTCTGTTATTATTATAGCAGCAAAAAAACCAGCCGTTTCTTATGCAAAACCGTCATTTTGTTCGAATTATCGCCATGTTCCGGTGGCTTTTTTCTAAATTTCGGAAAAAAGCCCTTCTCCGCCTGCATGGCTGCGCAAAAAAGCATGAGAGAGGAACCAACGATGAACCCTATTTCTGTCATGATTGTGGACGATGAATCCCTGTATATTGACGAAATCAAGCTCCTTTATCCCTTTCGGGACCATGGCTTTGATTTGGTCTGCACCGCTTCTAACGGCAAGGACGCCCTGGAGAAATTCCATCGCTATTCCCCCCAGGTGGTCATCACAGATATTGAGATGCCCCTGCTGGACGGCATCGGCCTTTGCCAGGAAATCCGCAAAAGCAACAGCCGGACCAAGCTTCTGTTTTTAACGGCTTACGATGAATTTCAATATATTAAGTCCGCCCTCCATGTCTCCGCCTTTGACTATCTGCTGAAATACGAGCTTTCCGAGCAGCTTCTGGCGGATAAGATGGAGGACATTCGCCGGCAGATTGAGGCAGAGCAGGCCTCCCAGTCTGAGCATCTTGCCAGCGCCGTGTTTTCCCTGTTTCAGCGGCCGGATGCCCAGGGCTCCTATGGCGGCTTCGTCTCCGCCATGCTGCCCGGCGCCTACCTCTATCTGATTGTGGAGCAAAATCAGCCGCTGCCCCTGGCGCCGCCCTCCGCTCCGCCGGCTGCCGCCTCTGGGGAGGATTGGACGTTCCTCGCCGGCGTTCAGGAAAACAGCTGCTTTCGCATTGGCAACGCCCGGATGCTCCTTCTCCTAGACCCGCAGCATACCTCCAGCGAGGCCTCCCTGCGCAGCCTGGTCATGGCTAAGGTGCAGGCCCTGCGGGCCCAGCTGGGGCAGGAGGCCTGCCGCTATACCTTTTATATTGCGGCCCGTCCCCTTTCCATGGCCGCCTTTCATCAGCTCTATTTTCAGCGGCTCAGTCTGTTTTCCCTCAAGTATTTCTATCCTGCGGGGGAGCCCATCTCCCTGCTGGAGGCGCCCCCTGCCGCCTCGTCCCCCAAAATCGATTTGGCCGCTTTGTTTCAGGCTCTCCGCGCCGCAGACCGGGGGGCGGCCGACGCAGCAATCGCCGCCATTTTCCGGCAGCTGGGCCAAAGCTGGAGCTACCCCCTTCTGCTCTCCACCATGCAGACCCTCTATTATCATCTGAAGGAGACCTCCTCCGCCATGCTCTCCACTGTGGCAGACCCGTCCGGCTGCCGCTCCCTCCCCGATTTGCAGCGCTGGCTCTCTCAGGCTGTCCACGCGGTCGTCGAGGAGCGGCGCAGCCTCCCTCTGGAAAGCCTGTCCGCCCCGGTGCGCAAGGCCATTGCCTTTGTCCATCAAAATCTCTCCCTGCCGGACCTGAGCCTGGAGACCGTGGCCGAGCAGGTGTTTCTCAGCCCGGGCCAGCTAAACCGGCTGCTGAAAAAGGAGGCCGGCATTACCATGTATCAATACATCAAATCCGCCCGCATCAGCCGGGCCAAGCAGCTCCTCTCCTCTACGGGCTGCCCGGTCTACGAAATCGCCCAGCAATGCGGCTATAGCTCTGCCCAGCATTTCAGCCAGCTGTTCCACGAAGCCACGGGCATGTCCCCCAGCGCATTCAGGAGGGAGTATGAGCAGGAAATTTAGAAGCATCCGCGATAAACTCGTCCTCCGCATCGCCCTGGTGGCCCTTCTTTGCCTGGTGGTGGTTTTGGCCCTGTCCCTTACCTTTTTGAGCCCCATTTTGGCGGAATCCACCCTGAAAAAAAGTCAGCAGGCTACCGACCAGATGCTGGAGCATTTAGACACCACCTTTGAGATGGCTGCCAACTATGCCAACAGCGTCGCCTGCGATAGCGAGCTGGAATCCCTCGCCCTGGCCTATGCGGAGGATCCGGAAAATCCCCAGCGCTATCAGCAGCTGCGCCTCAAGCTGCACCAGTTTTTGACCCAGTTCAACAGCGTCCGCGGGCTGGTTTTGGAGTGCCCCAACGGCTCCTTCGTCACCTCCATCACCGGCATCTGCGCAGAGGACCTGGACTTTCTCGAAAGCAGCTGGTATGCCGAGGCCTCCGGCTCCTTTTCCCGCAACAAATTTTCGGATTTTTACCGCATCCAGCCAACCTCCGGCGTGTCCTCCGATATTTCCTATGCCTATTGCCTCAGCCTTTCCTTTAAAACCCAGCGCTTCACCCTCACGGTCCTTCTGGACGCCTGGGACCTTTTAAACGGGCTGGACGGCATTGCCGACGGATATCTGGACGACTACATTCTCCTAAGCTCCCGCGGCACGCCCCAGATTTCCCTCGGCGGGCAGGAGGCCCCTGCCTCTGAGGCGGCCTTTCTGGAGGCGCACACAGACGGCCAGACCTTCTCCTCTCAGTCCAGCTCCAATCTGTGGAGCGTGGTCACCTATCTTTCCAACGCCAGCATCAATGCAGACTATAGCCTGCTGCTGGTCTGCATCCTGCTTTCCTATGGCCTGCTCTGCGTCATGATGCTTCTGCTGTCCCGCCCCGCCATTGGCCGGATTATCGCCCCGGTCACCCAGCTTTCCAAAACCATGAAGCGGGTTTCCGCCGGGGACTGGAACGCAAAGGCCAGCATTCAAACCAACGACGAAATTGCCGAGCTCTCCACCATTTTTAACGACATGCTGGACAATCTGAACTTTTATTTTCACGATTCCCTGCAAAAGGAAAAGCGCGAGCAGCAGATGCGCTATAACCTGCTGGTCAGCCAGATTGACCCTCATTTTATCTACAACACGTTAAGCATTATTACCCTTCTCGCCCGCCGCAGCAATCAGCAGGAAATCGTCTCCCTGAACACCGCCTTCATCAGCTTTCTGCGGGACCGCCTCCGCATCCACGATACCGACGTTTTCGACACAGTGGAGCAGGAGGTCAGCGTGCTGAAGCAGTATATCAACATCGCCAACTATCGGTTCCACGCCAACCCCGTGCAGGTGGAGTGGTCTATTGAAGAGGCCACCCTGGGCGCACGGCTCCCCAAAATTCTGCTTCAGACCCTGGTGGAAAACTGCTTTAAGCATGCCTTTGCCGATACGGACGTGACCTATCATCTGTATATTGCCGTGGCCAGCAAGGGGGATGTCCTCTCCGTCACAGTCATAGACGACGGCTTTGGCATCGCCCCGGAGAAGCTTGCCATGCTCAACGATGTCCATGCCGTCCAAACCTCGGCCCGCGGCAAAAACATCGGCATCGGCCATCTGAAAAAGATTCTTTCCTATCTCTATGGCGAAGATTTTTCCATTCACTTCTCCAGCCAGCCTGAGCAGGGCACCACCGTATTTCTCTATCTGGGGCAGCCTGAGGATTCTGAATCAGAGCTCTAGGCCTGGCGCAGGGAATCAAAAAAAAGGGGACGGCTTTTCCTCTGCCGTCCCCCTGCTTGTTTTTTTATCTCTATGCGGGCTCCTCCTGCCGGGCATGGCTCCGCTTTCCCGCTCCATAGAGCGCCAGGCACAGAATGGCGTTCAGCGCCAGAGTCAGCGCCGCTGCCGGCAGCCCCAGGGCATAGGCGTATACCCCTCCGTCGCCCATTTCGTCCACTACAAAGGAGGGCACCGCCGCCGCTATGGCCACGCCTATCAGCCAGCCTGCCGCCACGCCCAGAGCCTGCCGGAGAAAAATCACCCTGTCTACCTCCCGAGCCGTCGCGCCCAGATACCGCAGCGCCTCATAGGCTGGGCGTTCCCTGCTCCAGTCCACGGCCGCCTTGGTGGCAATCATCCAGTAGGCGCAGAGCAGCACCGCCAGGCCCGCCAGCCCCAGATAGAGGAATTCCGTCTCCTTCTCCGCCCAGGCCGCCAGCTGCTCTGGCTTGGCAATTTCCGCCATGATGCCCAGGTTCATCAGCTGCTCTGCAACGCGCTCCTGGGTTCCCTGGTCGGTGACCCGAATCCACATCGCCGAATAGGCCGGCACCATGCCGCTGCGGAGCGTAGCCTGCCGGGCAGACTCCAGGCTCATATAGGCCCGGGGCTCCAGCGATTCGTCCGCCAAAATCCCGCAGACCTTGGCCATGAGGGGGCGCTCTCCGTCCAGAAGGGTCTCCCCCTCCTGCCAATCCACCTTGTCCTCCCGCCTGAGAGGCCTGCCATTTTCGTCGGTAAAGGCGTCCAGCGCCGCCTCATTCAGGACGATATAGGGCATGGAGGTGCCGCTCTGGGGAATTGCCTCCCCCTCGGCTATTTCATCCTGCAGGTAGCCCGGCTCCACCCCCTGGATTGTCAGCTCCGCCGTGTAGTCCCCGATTTTCAGCGTAGCCATGACGTCGATGATGGGCGTAGCCGCCACCACGCCTTCAATTTTCTCCGTCTCTGCCACCAGCGCATCGTCTATGCTCTGGGCCATTGCCGTCAGCTCGCAGGGGGCGGATTTTTCCTCCGCCACCGCAAAGTAGCCGTTTGCCGAAACCGTCAGGCCAAAGGTGCCAACGGCCACGGCGATGGCCGCCAGAACGCCGGCTCTGCGCCAGCTGCGGACCGCCATCCGCAAAAATGCGTTACGCCTCATTGTTCCGCTTCTTTCTTCTTCTCACCAGATAGATGGTCAGGATGGCGATGAGCACAACCGCGCCTGCCGCCACGAAAATCCACCACTGGCTGGGCGTCTTGGTCTCTTCCTCCTGCTGTTCGCCGGAGGTCTGGATGATGGGCTCGTTGATGTTGGTGCCTACGTCAAACTCCTGGGTAAACTCCTGGCCATCCTTATCCTCATAGCGCAGGACGATTTTCCCCGCGGTGTAGCCATATCGCTCCCCGCCCTCGTAGTCCTCGCTCATGTCCAGGGTCCCCACAAACACGTTGATATCCGCCGTGGCCGAGGTTCCCGCCTCCATATTGCCGATAAAGGCAGAACCGGAGGGAATCAGCCCCGGCACCTCCACGTCGCAGCGCACGTTATAGACGCTCCCTCTGCCCAGGTTCATCACCTGGAAGGACATGGGCAGCGTATCCCCCGCGTTGACTGTGTCCTCCACCGTAGGCGGCGTCAACTCAATGCGGATAGGCTGGACAATGGACACGGGCACCGTCCCCGTAGAGTTGAGGGTCAGGGCATCCTGATTGTCGTAGGTCATGGCCAAGGTCACGTTATACTTTCCCTCTACTGCGGCCAAATCCGACTTAAAGCGCAGGGCCAGCTCCTCTGTATGCCCCGCGGCAAAATCCCGGTAGTAAAAGGTGTTGCTCTCCTCCACCAGATAGAGGGACGGATTGTCTGACGTAACGGTGACCGTCATATTCTGGACGGCCTTCCGCTCATCTGTGTTAGTCAGCTGCACGGTCAGCGTAAACTCGCTGCCCGCCTCCGGCACCTCCGGGGAAACAGTGCTGCCCGAGACCAGAATAATGGGCTGGGATTGCGGCTTCGTCTCCGCCGGCACCTCCGGCTCTGCCACCTCGTTGGGGTCCTTGCCGTCCGTAATGGTGACGTAGCTGGTGAAGCTCTGCTCCACGCCGCTTCCCTTTACGTCAATTATCACAGGATACGTCCCGTTGTAGCGGTTTTTCGAGAGGGAAAAGTCAAAGCGGATGTAGTAAACCTGCCGTGTCTCCTTCGTCCCGTTAATCTCCCGCTGGCTCATGCTCACGGTCTTTTGGTAGTTTTGAAAGACAAAGGGCGCCGTGGCCGGATCCCCCAGGTTTGGCGTAACGGTCAGCGGCCCTAAATTGGCGTCCGCCAGCAGGGGAAGCACAATGGTGACCCTGCTTCCCGATACCGCCGGGGTGTATCCGTCCTGATAGGCCCGCGCCATGCCGTCGTAGATGTTTTTATCGTCAATGCTGAGCGGCGTCATGGTGAGATCCCCCATAGGATCCTCGCCGTCCGTGCCATCCTCCGGGGCAGGGCTCTCTGTCTCTGCCGCCGGCGTGGCTGTCGTCGCCTCCGCCTCCTGCGTCGCTTCCGCCGGGGCAGGCGTCTCCGCCGCTCCGGCCCAGGCCAGTGGCGCCGCCGCCAGCAGGATTGCCAACACCACTGTCACAAGCTTCTTCATATGCCTTCTTCCTCCTCTATCAAGCTGCCGTTTTTCATGGCATATCTTCTCTCAAAGGGGGCCTCCGCCCGGCAGGACGCCAGGGAAAGCACCGCCGCCCCCGTCTCCCGAACCACGGTCTCCAGCCTTTGCCAGAGGCGAATCTCCTCCCGCGGGCTAACGCCTGCGGCAAATTCGTCCAGCAGAAGGAGCCTGGGCCCCATGGCTGCCGCCCTGGCCAGCGCGCCCGTCTGCCGGTCGCAGCGGGAGAGACTCGCCGGCCTCGCCCCCGCCATCTGGCGGACGCCTAGCAATTCCAGCAGCTCCCGGGCCTTTTTGCGGGCCTTGCGTCGCTCCATGCCCGCCAGCTCCATGGGCAGGGCCACGTTTTCCCAAAGAGTATACTCCCGCCAAAGCCCCGGCTCCGCTGGAACGACCCCTATCGTCTCCCGAACCAGCGCCATGGCCGGCCCCTGCTTCAGGCCGGTCAGCTCCTGGCCCGCCAGGCAGATGGCGCCGTCGTCCGGCCGCTCCCGGCCGCAGAGCAGGCGCAGCAGCGTGGTCTTTCCGGCCCCCTGGCCGCCAACCACCTGCACCCATTGGCCCTCCTCCACCGCCAGGCTGGCTCCGTTTACGGCCCGCACCTCGCCATACATTTTCGTCAGGCCCTGGGCCCGCAAAATCTCCATCATTCCCTCACCATTGTCATGACGCCTGCATCCATCTCGCAGACCGTGTCGCAAAGCTCGTCAATGTCCGCCTGGTTGTGGCTGGCCAGCAAAATGGTCTTGCCCTCCTCCCGGAGGCCCTTAATCAGCTGGCGCATATCCGCCACGGCGTGCTTATCCAGCCCGTTAAAGGGCTCATCCAGAATCAACAGCGCCGGGTTTTCCATAATAGCCTGGGCGATGCCGAGCCGCTGCCGCATACCCAGGGAGTATTTCGCCACGTGCTTTTTCATTCCCGGATCCAGGCCGACCCGCCGGATGGTCTCCCGGATGGTCTGGTCGTCAATCCGCTTTTTCAGGGAGGCCAGAATCTGCAAGTTTTTCATCCCCGTCATGTTGGGCAGAAAGCCCGGGGTCTCTATAATAATCCCCATATTGTCGGGGAAGTCCATGTCCTTGCCAACTTCCTTGTAATTCACCAGCACCCGCCCCTTCGTGGGGTGGAGAAAGCCGCAGATGCACTTCATCAAAACCGTCTTTCCGCTGCCGTTGTTTCCCACAATACCGTGAATTTTCCCCTCTTCAAAATCCCTGCAAACGTCCTTCAGCACCTCGTCCTCGCCAAACCGCTTGGTCACGTGCTGCACACTGATGGAGATGTTCATGGCGTTATCCCTCCGTTCCGGTAAAGTTAAAGCTGTATTTCCGAATCGCCCGCAGCGCCAGCAGGAAGCAGAGCAGAATCAGCGCGCCGAAGATGGCGTAGGTCTGCCAAAGCCGGGGCAGCAGGTCGTATCCGAAATTGTGCATATGATAGGTAGCGTGGTTCAGGGGGGAAAGCCACCCCACCGCCACGTTGGCCTTGTAAATCAGCTCATCCGGCAGTTGGAAGATGACCTTCAGGGTCTGCGGATTGAGCAGGAAGCCATATACGCTGAACACAAACACGCTGATCACCCCGGCCGCCTGGCCTTTATAGAGGTTGAACACCAGCATGATAAACACCAACAGCAAAGCATACAGCAGCATGAGCAGGAATATGGTTCCCATGCAGGCATAGGGGGTGGACATCTCCAAGGTTTTCACCAGAGCCGGCAGGGCGATGTCCTGCCCCGCGCCGGAATAGCCCAGGATGGCCGCCGTCTCGCTCCACATATTGCCGATAAAGGATTGGGTCATGCAGACCAGCGAGGTGTCGATTAGGATAAAGGCCAGGTAGAGGAAGGTCGCCCCTATGATGTAAATGGCCTGGCCTGCCACCCAGGTTTTCCTGTCGATGCGGACCAGGTAGAAGGGCGTCCCGCTGGAGAGGAAGGGCATATCCGCAAACAGCAGCACCAGCAGCAGCGACGAGAGCAGGATGGAGTTGCTGTCCCCAAAGGTCCAGACAAACGCCTCCACAATCTGCATGGTGGTCTCGTATTCCCTGGCGAAGCGCACCGCCTTGTCTGACAAGAGAAAGCAGAGGATAAAGGCCAGGGCAAAGGTGATGAAAATTCTCGGGTTTTTGTGCCACTGGCGGAAGTTGTATCCCGCCACAGAAAAGGCATTGCGCAGCTTGCTCATATCTGCTCTATCCTCCTTTTTGCCGCCGCCCAAAAGGCGATGGCCATCAGCAGCACCAGCTCCGCCAGCAGCAAAAAGGCGCCCCAGGAGCCCAGGGGCCAGTATTCCCCCGGCGCCAACCATTCCTTTGGATACAGCACGTAGAAATCCTGAAAATATCGCTCATTTAAAATAATCAGCACATAGTAGAAAATAAAGGGGGAGGCAAAGGCCATGTATCTGCTCTTGGTCAGCGCTGCAAAGGTCATCCCCAAAAGAGCCCAGAACGCGCCGGAGCAGAAAAACAGCGGCACCCGCTTCAGCAGCTCTGCCAGCAGGGGCTGGGCCACCTCTCCCTCCTGCAGGGCCATCTCCATAGGCGCAAAGGCCACCGCAGAGATGCCATAGGCCAGCAGCAGCCCCAGGGCCAAGACCAGCCCGCCGGATACGGCGCAGGCCCCGATTTTCCCCCGGATGTAGCGGGAGACCGTCGTCCGGGATAGATAGGACTTGATAAACCCGCTTTTCACATCGTCAATAAAGGAGGCCGTGTAGGGCAGCGCGCAAAGGATGGGCAACGCCAGCGTCACGGCATCCTTGGAGAGGGCCTGGAGAATCAGCGTTCCGTGGAAGCCATTTTCCAGCTCCATGCCATCGCTGATGGCCTGAATGCCCAGCGCAATGGTATCAACCGAGCCCAGCAGCACGACGACCCCAAAGGCCACCACGCAGAGCCAAAAGATTTTATTTTTGATGCAGTTTACGATTTCCAAAGCTTTCTCCCTCAATGCCGCCAAGGACGGTCAGCCAAGGATGGCAAAACGGCAGTCCGCCGTCCAGATTTGAACTTGTTCTTCCATCTTTACCAAAATTATTATACCAAAATTCCCACACATTGTCAAAAGAACAATCTTTGCTGTGCCACATTTGTTTGGGAATATCTGAAATTTTTAAAGAGAAAGAAACAACACAGCAAACTGTATACACAAATTGCTATTTTTTATGCGCTCTATTTAGTACCAGCATAGCAAATCACAGATGAAAAGCAATATGACTTTTCATTTGTTAAAACTTTGTTACATTTCTATTCCCAATGTGTCAAAAAAGAGCGACCCTTTCCGCATCCCTGGCGAAAACGGCCGCTCGGGCTGTCCTGTTCCACCCATAAAAAAAGCGGGCGCGCCCGCTTCATTTTTCCCATCCTGACGACACCCTTACCGCCTTTCGCCAGCCAGCCGTCAGCTTGGCCCGGCGGTCCGCCGCCATATTGGGCTGGAACACCCTGCCCATGTGCCAATTCCGCACCACGTCCTCCTTGGTCTCCCAGTAGCCCACTGCCAGCCCCGCCAGATAGGCGGCCCCCATGGCCGTGGTCTCTACGCACTCCGGCCGATGCACCGGCGCGCCAATAATGTCCGCCTGAAATTGCAGGAGAAAGTTGTTTGCGCAGGCGCCGCCGTCCACCCGCAGGGCGGCCAGCTTCACCCCCGCATCCTCCTCCATGGCCCCCAGAACGTCGTTTGTCTGATAGGCTAGAGATTCCAGCGTTGCCCGGATGATGTGGTTCCGGTTGACGCCGCGGGTCAGCCCCACAATGCAGCCCCTTGCGTATTGATCCCAATAGGGCGCCCCCAGCCCCACAAAGGCGGGCACGACGTAGCAGCCGTTGGTGTCCTCCACCTTGCTGGCAAAGTATTCCGAGTCCGCTGCGCTGTAAATCAGATGCAGCTCGTCTCTCAGCCACTGGATTGCCCCCCCCGCCACAAAGACGGAGCCCTCCAGCGCATAGGTCACCTTGCCGTCCAGCCCCCAGGCAATGGTCGTCACCAGGCCATTGCGGGATTGAATCATCTCGTCCCCCGTGTTCATCAGGAGGAAGCCCCCCGTGCCGTAGGTGTTTTTCACGTCTCCCTTGCCAAAGCAGGTCTGCCCAAACAGGGCCGCCTGCTGGTCGCCAGCGGCGCCGCCAATTTTGATGGGCGCGCCGAAATAAGCCTTGTCGCTCTCGCCATAGACGCAGCTGGATGGCACAACCTCTGGCAGCATGCACCTGGGAATATTCAATTCCTTCAATATGTCCTCATCCCATTGCAATTCCCGGATGTTGTATAAAAACGTGCGGGATGCGTTAGAATAGTCCGTCACATGAACCCTGCCGTTGGTCAGGCGCCAAATGAGCCAGGTCTCCACCGTGCCAAAGAGCAGGTCCCCTCGCTCTGCGCGCTCCCGCGCACCCTCTACGTGGTCTAAAATCCAGCGCAGCTTCGTGCCGGAGAAGTATGCGTCAATCACCAGCCCCGTCTTTTGCTGAAAAACCTCCGCCAGGCCCTTGGCCTTCAGGGAATCGCAATAGGCCGCCGTCCTGCGGCATTGCCAAACAATGGCGTTATACACCGGCACCCCTGTGTGCTTATCCCAAACGATGGTCGTTTCCCTCTGGTTGGTAATGCCGATGGCGGCAATATCCTGGGCGGTGGCGCCTATCTTTTGCAGCGCCTCCTGGGCTACGCCAATCTGCGTCGCCCAGATTTCCATGGGGTCCTGCTCCACCCAGCCCGCCTTGGGGTAAATCTGGCGGAATTCCTTTTGGGCAACGCTGCAAACCTCGCCCTCCCGATTGAAAAGGATACACCGGTTGCTGGTGGTTCCTGCATCCAGGGCCATGATGTATTTGGACATTTTCGCTCCCCTTTCCATGGAATCGGCGGCGTATGTTTGGCTGACTGGCAGCGCTCCGCCTTCGTAAAAAAGCTAACTTTATTATATCCTCAGCAGCCAGAAATTGCAACACCGGCCCCCTCCCATCATATAATCGATAAATCTAAATGATTCGATATTGTGATGAAAAGGCCTTGGCCAGTCAGCTGTTTCCCGTGGGCAGGAAGGGCGTGAGCGCCGCCGCCACGCCAGAGATGGGCATGGTTTGCAGCCAGATTTTCCCCGGGCCCGTGAGAACCGTGTGAAACAGACCCTCGCCGCCCAGCAGCTTGTTTTTCAGCCCCGGCACCTGTCGAATTTCCATTTTCACCGTTTCCTCAAAGCCGGCCACATTCCCCGTGTC
>DBGCIZ010000104.1:0-3851 GCA_048355355.1 Christensenellaceae bacterium
TAGGACTTTCCCGCCAAAACCAGGGGCAGCAAAATGTTATCCTTTAGAGAAAAGGTATCCAGCAGGTTAAAATCCTGAAAGACAAAGCCCAGGTTATCCCGGCGAAAGGCCGAGATTTCCTTTTCGCGGATGGTGGTGATATCCTTTCCGTTTAAAAAGACCTGGCCACCCGTCGGCTTATCCAGCGCTGCCAGGATATTCAGCAGCGTGGTCTTGCCCGAGCCGGATTCCCCCATAATCGCCACATATTCCCCCTCGTCCACGGAAAAGCTGACATCCGTCAGCGCCTGAACTCGGTTTCCGCCGAAGCGGGTCGTGTAGATTTTCTTTAAATTTCTGACCTCTAAAATAGCCATCAAACTCCTCCTTCCGGCGGCTCTTTCCCGCCGCCGGAATCCACTATACCAAAGGGGGAAACGCGCCACCATAGCTTTGGCTTACATTTCCCCCTGCAATCTTTCAATCGTGTAAGATTAAGCTTCCTCGCCCTGAAAAACGATTTTCACCGTCGTGCCCTTGCCTGGCTCTGAGGCAATCTCCATCCGGTGAGACAGCCTTTGCAAAATCCGCTTGCAGAGGTATAGCCCCAGCCCAGTAGAGCCCTTGCCTTCTCTGCCGTTGCAGCCGGTAAAGCTCTGCTGCCCAATTCGCGGCAGGTCCTCCGGGGCGATGCCAATGCCCGTATCCGCAATCACCAGCGCATTGCCCTCCTCCATATAAATAGAGACCGAGCCCTCCTCCGTATATTTCACGGCGTTAGATAGAATCTGCTCGATGACAAAGCAAATCCATTTTTCGTCCGTAACGACCTTTCCCCAGCTCTCTCCCAGATGAAGCGCCAGCCTTTTGCCGACGAACATCGGCGCGAATTTCCGCGCCGCCTGCCTCACGATACCGCCTAAATCCTGCTTTTTAAAGCGATAATCCGTGTAGTCGCTTTCAAACCGCATGTATTGCAGGACCATTTCCACATACTGCTCAATCTTAAAAAGCTGAAAGCCCATTTCGCTGCAGTCCTGCCTGGCCTGCATGAGCAGCCTGAGGGCTGCAATGGGCGTTTTAATCTGGTGGGCCCAAAGGGTGTAGTAGTCCGCCATCTCTTTCGCCCGTTGCTCGCTATCCTGGGTAATTTTCAGCTTTTCCCGGTTTAAAATGTCGATCAGCGCCGTGTAGTCCCACTCTATCAGGTTATTTGGCTCCGGCAGAAGAACGCCCAGAGTAATCTCCTTTCGCAGCCGCAACAGCTCCCGATGCCGTTTCAGATAGTGGTAAAAATCTATCCCTACTGCCACGCCGCCAAAAAACAGGCAAAGCACCACCCAGTATAGCACTGCCTCCAGGGGCAGGCTATAAAGCGCCAAAACCACCAGAAAAAGCACCGCAAACAGCGCCATCAGCCCCAGGCTCTTCCGGTGATGCTTGACATATTGCCCCAACACCCACACTGCGCCCTTTCTCTCACTCCACACGGTAGCCCTCCCCCTTTTTCGTCACGATGAAATCCCTGAGGCCAATGTCTGCCAGCTTTCTCCGCAGGCGATTGACATTGACGGAAAGGGTGTTGTCGTCTACGAAGCTGTCCGTCTCCCAAAGGGCAAGCATCAGGGTATCCCGGCTCACCGTCGTCCCCTTATGCTCCATCAGCTTTGCCAGAATCCGAAACTCATTTTTCGTCAGCTCCATCCTTTTTTCCTGGTATGTCAGCGTTGCGTCCCCCATGTTGAGCATGGCGCCCTTGTGCTCCATCATGCCTAAAGGCTCTTGAAAATCGTAGGTCCTCCGCATCAGGGCCGTAATCTTCGCCATCAAAACGTCCATATCAAAAGGCTTGGCAATAAAATCGTCGCCTCCCATGTTGACTGCCATGACGATATTCATATTGTCCGCCGCCGAGGAGATAAAAATAATCGGCACCTTAGAGAGCTTTCTGATTTCGGCGCACCAGTGGTATCCGCTAAAATAGGGAAGAGAAATATCCATCAGCACCAGCTGCGGCGCCACCTCGGCAAATTCCGCCAGCACCGCCTTAAAATCCTGCACGCACACCGCCTGATAATCCCACTTCTCCATATGCCGCTTGATTTCCCCTGCAATGACTGCGTCATCCTCAACAATCAAGATTGTATACACATTTTCGCTCCTTCGCCTTTTTCCTTCTATCATTATAAACAAAAAAGCCGCCTTGGCAAGCCAGAGCGCCTTGATTTCCAAATCCTCCTAATAACCGGAATACTCGTTTCCTCTTCTCGCTCCGCCATCCTCCTACGCGTCTCTGAATACAAGCAAGGGGCAGGTTCTTCCCTGCCCCCTTGGGGTTAAATTTTCTTCAGTGTATAGAGCACCAGATGGAGCATTTTCTCCATGTTGGCTAGCTTTCTTTCGTCGTACACGTCCCCCGGCGTATGGATAATGCCCTGGTCGTTGAACGTATACATGCAGCATGGCACCCCTCTTTCATAAAAGGGCGTATGGTCGCTGCCAGGCGGCGGCGGATTTTTGAAGGTCTTCCAGGGGATTTCCTCATAATCCATCAGCTGCTCCGCCAGCCTTCGCTCAAAGGACTCCTTGCCGCTCCATATTTCCAGTTCGTCGCCTCTTCCGATGCCATCAACATTCAAAACGTATTCGTACTGACTCAAGTCCTCCGTCTCGGCAAAGTGACGGGAGCCTGCCAGATTCCACTCCTCTCCGTCTGTCAGCAGCAGGTCGACATCCCTATCCAGCCTTTCCGCCACGAGCTGCTCCGCCAGCTTCAGCAAAACCGCTGCGCCAGCCTGATTGTCGTATGCGCCCGGCGTATTATACATCGTGTCGTAATGGCCGCAGACCAGAACCCTTCGCCCGCCTTTTCTGCCCCTTATAGGCAAAAGTAGGTTAGCTCCACGCATATTTTCCACCCTGCGGCAGCTGGCCTCCGCCTCTATAAGCACTTCCTGGCCGCTCAGAATGAGCTCCCGCAGCAGTCTGTTGTCCTCGGCGGAGACGATAAAGTGCGGAAGCTCGCTGCATCCCTCTACCAACGTCTGAGAGAGCGCGCCTCCCTCCTGCCTGCCGGAGAGATAGCCGCATATTTTTCCCTGGGACATAATGGCGTAGCGCTCCCAGCCATACATATTCCAGACGTAGTTATAGCCCATGCGTACCAGCCGCCCGCTGGCCCGTCCGCCGCCGCTGCCCATGAATACCCAGGCTTCCAGCTCCTTTTGCATTGGCTTTTCTATCGCCAGGCGGAAGTCTCCGCCTACCTCCCATCCCTCGAAGGTAAACGGCAGCACTCTGGCCTCAGCCGAGATTTCCTTCAGCCGGCGGAATAGATACTCCTCTGCCCTCTGTTTTGCCTCAGAGCCAATGGTTTTGTTCCCAAAGGAAACCAGTTTCATCCAATCCTGCTTCATGCCGTCTCTCCCCATCTCTTGATAATATTCGCATAGAGCTCTATCGCCGTATAAAACTGCTCCAGGGGCAGGTATTCATTGGGCTTATGGGCTACGTCAATGCTCCCCGGTCCGAGAACCACCGTGGGCATCTGCCCAATGCTGGCAAAAAGCCTGGCGTCCGCGCCGCAGGGCAGGCCGCCGATTTGCACTGGCTCTCCCAGTATTTCCGAGGCAATGTCCGCAATCAGCGTTGGCCAAGGCTCGGCCGGGTTCGTGTAATATGGCCCGCAATCGTGATGCTTTTCCACCTGGATTGGGTGCTCTCTCAGCCATTCATCCTCCTGCTGGCACTGGCCAATGACCTCCATCAGCTCGCCCAGGTAGTCATATCCGTCTGGCAGATAGGTGTAATTTACCAGCAACCGACACTCCCCCGGTATGGTGATAGAGCCGTCCCCTGCCTCTGCCTGCAAA
>DBGCIZ010000105.1:0-19191 GCA_048355355.1 Christensenellaceae bacterium
TAGAAATATCTTTTCCACGGAGGCGTGAAATCATACCTGCTATTCGTTTATTTTTTCAATTTCAATGCCCGTGTAATAGTGGGTCAGGATTTCCCGGAAATCACTTCCCTCCCTTGCCATTGCATTGGCCCCCGCCTGGCTCATCCCGACGCCGTGGCCATAGCCCGAGGTGTGGAATGTCATTTCCGAATCCCCAAAGGCAATGGTAAAATTGGCCGAATTTAATCCAAATAATGACCTGGCCTGTTGCCCCGTAATCTGTACATTTCCTATCTTCAGCGCCTCTACCCGGCCGCTTTCAAAGCGGGATAAAATTTCCATATTGTCCCGCAGGGTATCCGCCGTAATTCCCGCATTGGGGTATTCCGCCAAAATCGCGTCCGCCGCATCCTCATAAGAAATGGTTTTCTCTGCCACATTGCCGGCGCCAGTTCCCTCATTGGGGCTCTCCACACCGACTAAATAGGGCAAATCTCCGCCAAATACATTGACGCTGTCCTCCGTCCTGCCGCCGCTGCTGGCATGGTAAAGCGCATCGATATACTCTCCGTTATAGGTCATGACCAGGGATGCCGTATCCTCCACGGCATTGCAAATTTTCTCCAGATAAAGCTCTGTATCCGCGCCCCAGGTTTCCGCCATCCTTTCTTCCGACATATATGCCTGGCAGTGAGCCGAGGACGTACACACATCCGCCCCCTCATGGGCGCTGCAGCCCGTTCCGCCCAGCTGGACCATTTTCCGCACGGCATAGGTTCTCGCAGCAACAGACTGCGCCTTCAGCGCCTCCGATTCATAGGAGGCTGGCATCTCCCCTGCCGTCACATGGACAATATACTCCTCCAGCCCCATAGTCACCAGCTGTTCCTTTTCCGTATCATAAACATTGATGGTCATGTCATCTGCCACAGCTATGGAAATATCCGGCGGCGAGCCGTCATCCTCCGCTGCGTGAATCTCAATATCCGGCGCCGTGCCGTTTCCCGCCAGAACGGCAATAAACACGATAACAATCGCTATAGCCACGCCTGCCATCAGCAGCGTTTTCTTTGTTGCCCAGGCCGGCAGCGAAAAACCGCTCCTCTTTCTATATGGAGCCCGCGGACGCCTTTTTCGATATCGCTGATGCACTGTTTTTCTGCGTTTGTACTGCTTTCTCATATTGTTATCATACCATATCCCATTGCGTTTTTCCGGTTCTACTGTCAACTTGTTACGAATTATTCACAAGCTGCTTTGTCCCACATTCGTCACCCTATTGTTATGCCGCAGGGGCTGGTTTTATTTCCGCTCTGAAAGAAAAGCCGCTGCCTTCCGGGCAACGGCGTAGGAATAGCCTGTTCAGCTAGTTCTATTGTCTATCACTCTCTTCGTTTTTTTCTCACTTCTTGGCAGAGCACCCATGTCCACAGCCTCAGCGGATATTTTAATGCCAATGGCGTTCTTAAACCCGCGGATAATGCGCTGCTCCAAATCTGCCTTGTTGACGCCCTTTTCCCGCTCTACCCGAAGGGTCAGCTCGCTTTTTCCGTTCACCAGCTCAATTACCATCTGATATTCGCTGCTGGCGCCCTCTACCTGCTTGAGCATATCGTCCACCTGGCCGGGATAGATGTTCACCCCTTTGACCTTGACCATGTCGTCGCTCCGCCCAAGAATTACATCATGCCTCGGGTATTTGACGCCACAGGGGCATTCCCCGGGAATTAATCTGGTCAGGTCCCGTGTTCTATAGCGCACCAGCGGCGCGCCCTCCTTCCGCAGGGTGGTTATCACCAACTCGCCCAGCTCACCTTCCGGCAATACCTCTCCAGTCAGCGGGTCAATTATCTCAAAATAAAGGTAATCGTCCCAATAATGCAGGCCGCAGTGATAGTCGCAGTCAATAGAGATTCCTGGCCCATAAATCTCCGTCAGACCATAGATATCGTGAATTTTAATATCCAACTCGTCGGCAATGCGCTGCCGCATTTTTTGGCCCCAACGCTCCGAGCCGATAATGCCCCGCTTCAGCGCAATTTTATCCTTTAAGCCCCGGCGTTTGACCTCTTCTGCCAAAAGCAACGCATAGGAAGACGTGGCGCAGAGCACTGTGCTCTGCATGTCTACCAGCATTTGCAGCTGCTTTTCCGTATTTCCCGGTCCCGTAGGGACGCATAAAGCGCCCAGTTTCTCCGCCCCAGCCTGAAAGCCAATTCCCGCCGTCCAAAGGCCATAGCCCGGCGTAATCTGAACCCGGTCCTCATTGGTAACGCCGGCGAACTCAAAGCACCGCGCCATCATAAGGGACCAGATTTCTACGTCAAAACGGGTATAGGGAATAATTACTGGCTTTCCCGTGGTTCCAGAGGAGGAATGGATGCGAACGACTTCCGTCTCGTCCACAGCCATCAAGCCCAGAGGATAGGCCTCCCGCAGCTCCTCCTTTGTAGTAAAGGGAAGCTTTTTAATGTCCTCATAGCTTTTGACGTCTGCTACGTCAATGCCATTGTTTTTAAATTTTTCTTTGTAAAACGGGCTTCTTTTATCCACCCGCTTTAGCAGCTGTAAAAATAGATGCAGCTGGTTATTGTTCATGTCGTCCCCTTCTGTCTGTTTTTACAACCTTTAATCGTCTCCCCGCAGCCTTTTGGGAGATTTCTTCAAAAATACAGGCACAACCGGCTCATCTTCATCAAAATAATTGTCAAAATAGTCGTCCTGCACCTGAACAGGCTCCGGGCGTTTCCGCGCCGGCTTTTCCTGCCGCTTGGTCTGCTCCGGTTTTTTCACATCCTCAAAGACCGGCTTCAGCTCCGTCTCCAGCTCTGTCTGCTCCTTTTTGCTGGTGGCGCCCAGGCCCGTGGCAATCACCGTCACGCGAACCTCATCCTCCAAATTCATGTCTACATCGGCGCCTACAAAGGTCTGCGCATCTGCCGTCGGGTTCGCCTTGTCGCGAATCAGCTTGGACGCCTCGTCCACTTCCGCCAGGCCAAAGGTCTTGTCGCCAGTAATGTTGAAAATAATGCTGCTCGCCCCGGTAATCGTGGTATCCATCAGCGGGCTGGTAATGGCCTGCATGGTGGCATCCACAACGCGGTTTTCGCCGTAGCCTACGCCCAACCCCATGTGAGCCAGACCGCCGTTTTCCAAAACAGCGCGCACGTCTGCATAGTCCAGGTTAATCAAGGCCGGCTTGGAAATCAAATCCGTAATGCCCTGAACACCCTGGCGCAGTGCATCGTCCGCCAGCTTGAAGGATTCCAGCAGGGGCGTATTTTTCCCCATGACCTCCAAAAGTCTGTCATTCGGCACCTTGATAATGCTATCCACCGCGTCCATCATCTTCTGGAAGCCCTCCTCTGCCACTCTCATGCGAGGTCTTCCCTCAAACCAGAAGGGCATGGTCACCACACCCACGGTCAGAATATTCATGGATTTTGCGATTTCCGCCACAACTGGCGCTGCGCCGGTTCCTGTTCCGCCGCCCAGGCCAGCCGCAATAAAGACCAGGTCTGCATCCACCAAAACCTGCTCGATTTCCTCCCGGCTCTCGTCTGCCGCCATGCGGCCCGTCTCCGGATTGCCGCCAGAGCCTAAGCCCTTCGTCAGCTTGTCGCCAATCTGTACCTTCACCGGCACCTCGCTCAAATAAAGGGCCTGCTTGTCTGTGTTTATAATAATGAATTCCGCGCCCTGTAGCCCGTAAGACACCATGCGGTTCACTGCGTTTCCGCCACCGCCGCCGACGCCTATGACCTTAATTTTTGCGAAATTCCCATTTCCAGTTTCAAACTCAAACGGCATGTCATCATTCCTCCCTGATTTTTAACTTGCCTGCGATTTCAGGCTGTTATCTTCTAAAAGCGCGAAAAAATCCGCCCTCTTTTTTCCCCGAAGCTTGATTCTTGTCTAAATCATATACCGTGCTGTTATCATTGTCAAGCAGCGCGATAGCCGAAGTATACACTGGCGGCAAGGGATACACCTTGTCCGCTGCCATTACATAAACCCGTCTGCCCAGCTGCGACGAAAGGAACACCTCTACGCCCCGCATCCTGGCGCCAGCCCCCATGATGTAAACCGGCGTCCCTGGGCGAATCATATTGCCATAATTGCGAATGATCGCCTTAATATCCTGGCAAATCAGGCTCAGGCTCTTTTCTAAAACCACCTTCACTCTGCCCGACGGCACGGCTCCCATCTTGCCCTGGGCATTTTTTGCATATGCTATGGCGCCCCGGTCTGCACTGATGCCGAAAATATAGCTCCTCTTCAGGTTTTCCGCCATCACCTCATCTACGTTCAGCTCGGCCTGCATGTCCTCTGCAAGGGTAGCGCCGCCGGCGAAAATCACGCTATGTGCCATTACGGCATCGCCATACACCACAAAAACACTGGTATCCTGATACCCGATATCTGCCACAATCGCCATCTCATCCCTTGCCTTGGCAGGCAAATAATACATGGCCTGGGCTACGTTTTCAAAGACAAACCGGTCAATGCCCAGCCGCAGCGTCCCCATCAGCTTAGAAACATCCTGCAAAAACTCTGTATTGGCAAACATATAGCAGAAGCAGCCCTCTAAAAACCGGCTATGCCGCCCAACAGGCGCCCCAATATAGAGCTCCCCGCGGTCGTCCATAAAATAAGCCGGGCGAACCTCCATGAGCTGCCATCGTTTTCCTGCCCTAGGCGCGCATTCCCGAAGCATCTCGTCAATAAATTCCCTGGTGATGAGATTTTCCTTAACGGACTTTCTCCCATCAATGGCCATGACCTTGGTAAAGACGCCGGGAATCCCCACTTCAACGCTTTTCAGCTGCCTTTTAATCCTGTTTTCCGCATTATCTATGGCCAGGGCTACGTCGTCCAGCAGCGTCTTTTTATTGACCCACTGGCCTTCCTTAATCCCGTCATACCGGACGCAGGCCGCTCCGGGGATATCCGTCCCCTTTATATTTGCGCTGTCAATCATGCAGATTATTTTCGATGTTCCAAATTCCAAGACTGCTTTATTTGCCACAGCTATCCTTCTCCTACAAATTCACACACCCATAGTCATTATAGCACAGTCTCTGTCAGAAAAACAATATGGCTATTGAAAGGCAATCTCATTTATTTTATCCTCAAGATACTGGGCAATCCGCTGCTTTTCCTCCTGGAAATTCTCCTCCGGGCGGAAGGTCGTTCCCTCTCCAATGGTGATTTTCCGCCTGTTTTTGTCGCAATAGATGGGGTAGAAGCAGACCCGCTTTCCCGTCTTTTTATAATATGTCCTCGCTATATTGACAAAGCCAGTGAAAAATTGAACCACGCCCTGCCTAGCGTAAACCCCTTCTTTAGTAATGTCCGGATTCTCGGGAAATATGAGAAGATTGTCGTCGCAGACCAGCGCATCTGCGCTTTGGCGAATGGTCTCTAATACCTCCCGGCCCGAGCCCCGGTAAACGGGAATGGGGTCCATAGAATTCAGAATCCAGAGCACCAGCGGCGAGACCAGCCTTGCCATCAGCCGCCCAACTGATTTGGGCAGCCAAGAAATCCGCTCAAAGGTTCCGTGATACATATGGTCTGTAATCAGCTCCCGGTCAATCATCTTATTGATAATCCAGGGGCGGTAAAAAAACGGCAGATACACCGCTGTGGCCACAGGGCCATATATTTCCCCATGATTGCAGACGAAAATCACCGGCTGGCTCTTGTCGTCTACCAATTCCTTGCCCACTACCGTATGGTAAAACAGAGGCTTCGCCAGAAAGCGCAAAATTCTGATGCCGATGCGCCGCCTGTATTTCTTCACCAAAACAAACCGGAGCCGATTTTTCAGCACGCTATTTTCCTTATCCGTCGTGGAAAATTTCATCAGCTTGGAGTAATACCGCTTATCGATAGGCTGCAGCGCCGCAAAAATCAGGCTGATAAAGACGAACACAATCGGCAGCGATGTAATATAAATGCGGAAATAGCCCACCACTGTATCAGAGGTGGAAAAATCGTAATAGTCCCCCCCCACAGTCATGATGGCCAATGCCGCCAGCAAAATCAAAACAATCACGCCGGATATCATCAGCGCCAAATATTGAATCGCATCCGTCCGATAGTCAATGGCGTCGCGGCTCACCTCGTCGTCCATCAAAACCGTCACCAACTTTAGGTCATTTTTGATGCAGGTCATCACCGCATACATTGCCGCTGCGCCGATTGCCCAGAGCACCATCCAGGTATAAAATTGGATGGAGTTCAGGTTAAATGCATTGTAAAATAGCAGGATACACGCCGTCGCCCAGCAAACCGTCCCAAACAGGAAGGTGACGCTCCGCTCCATACGCCGCATTCTGCTCTTTACCATTAAGCGATTGATTCCGTAGGTCACCAAAAAAACCATGATAATCCAAATTAAAATCAACCCAAAGTCATAGCGCAGGTCGATGGCCGGGGAATCCAGCATGTAAATCGCCGATGTCATAATGCTTAAATAAAAGGCAATGTTGGCATAAAGGGACATGTTGCTATAAATACGATAGGAGTAGATTTGCCCCGATTCCCGAATGGCATCTGGCTGCACTGGCCGGGGCTTTGAAAAAATCTGCTGCAAAAACAAAATCAGTCCGCTGGCTCCGCAGCCCCAAAGGGCCACAGAGAGCCGCTCCTCCCCCATTTTGTTTTCAGTAAAAATTAGGGCAATCGCAGCGAAAAAGGCGCAATGCGCCAAGGCCTGCAAAAGGATTTTTACGCTTTTCCTTGCCCTGACTTTTAGCCAGAGCAGATCTGTGGCAATGGAGCGGAAGGCCAGCAGCGCCGCATATACAGCCACTAGCAGGCTGGTAAGCTCCCCTGTAGCGGAGGGATAATAGACCAGCAAAACGCCGTCAATCAAAATAGAAACGAAAAATACAATAAAGCCAGTAATCCGAAAGACTCTGGTATGGACAATAGGCGATTTGTTGCCATAGAGCCGGTTGAAGGCAATCCAGACGATTGCACTGATGTACACAGCCGCTCCCAGAACCGGGTTCCCCATCAGCATGTCTGACACATAAATGCAGACGAACAGGTTGATGAGATCCACTGCCCGGTAAAATATACTGTTGTTTATGGTTTCGCTTTTTCTTTTCGGCATAACATCTTTATAGTACCATTTTTCATCCAGGATGTACATATGAATTTTCTCCAATCCGCCAGAAAAGACCGCTCCTTGCCAAAAGGGATGAAATAAGCTATAATAATCAAAATTGACGGTTGGGAATGTGTATGGTTGGGATTCTCTATTTTATTGCAATCAACTTGGCTGCGTTTTTCTGTTTTTACCGGGATAAACGCCTGGCTATGCGGCATCAGTTCCGCATTCGGGAGCGTACACTGCTGCTGCTCTGCCTGCTGGGTGGCTCTCTCGGCGGTCTGGCAGCCATGCTGCTCTTTCGGCATAAAACCCGCCATCTGAAATTTACCTTAGGCGTTCCTCTGCTGCTGGCTCTCAACGGAGCTGTGGCGGTTTTATTTTGCCTTATGTTTCCCTCAATATAAAAGGAGAAATGCTATGAAAAAAGCGTTGCTAGTTCTTTTGGCCCTGATAGTTTCCCTCTGCGCCGCCTGTTCCTATGTTGGCGGAGACGGGGGTGGCCCTTCTGTCGACGGCAACCTTCGGGTTACATTTATCGATGTCGGCCAGGGGGATAGCGCTCTCGTCATCTCGCCCAGCGGCAAAACCATGCTGATAGACTGTGGCGAGGAAACCGCCGAGGACGCCGTCCAGCAGGCGCTGCGTCAAAATGGCGTGACGAAAATCGATGTCCTCGTCGGCACTCATCCCCATAGCGACCATATCGGCTCCATGTCCTATCTTGTAGACGACTATGAAATCGGCAAGGTCTATCTCCCCCAGGCTAGCTCTAATACGAAAACCTATGAGCGTCTGTTGACCAGCATTCAGGAAAAAGGCCTCAAGGTGTCTGTAGCAAAGGCCGGCGTAGAGATTCCCTTTGACGAACAGGTTTCCGCCGTTTTTGTGGGGCCGTGCGGCTCTGAGTATGGCGACCTGAACGACGCTTCCGCTGTTTTGCGGTTGGAATTTGGCGGCACCTCCTTCCTGTTCACTGGCGACGCGGAGGCATCCGCCGAGGAAGATATTCTGGCCCAATATGGCGATGACCTGCAAAGCGATGTGCTGAAGGCAGGCCACCATGGCAGCCGCACTTCCTCCTCTCAGGAATTTCTGGAGGCCGTGCAGCCCCAATATGTTATTATTTCCTGCGGCGAAGGCAACGACTATGGCCATCCCCATGCTGAGGCCCTGCAGCGCTTTGAGCAGATTGGCGCCCAGGTCTATCGGACTGATCTGCTCGGCTCCATTGAGATTATCTCCGATGGCGCTACCCTTTCCGTCAATGGCGAGGCTGGCTCTACAGTTGCTCCGTCCAGTGCTCCGTCTGTATCCGCCGCTTCTTCTGCTTCGCCTGTAGCAACAGATGCCGTTGTATACCGCACGAAGAGCGGCAAGGCTTATCACGTCCAGGGGTGCCCCCATATTGCGGATAGCGATGTCTCTGCCATCACCGTCCAGGAGGCGCAGGCGCAGGGGTTGACTCCCTGCAAAACCTGTATGGAGTAAGTAATAAGGAGGTTTTTCATTTATGATGATTATTGACCGGTTTGAAGGCGATATCGCCGTAATAGAAATCGGCGAGGGAGAGTTTCTCCATTTGCCAAAAAAAATTTTGCCCCCCTCTGCCGAGGAAGGCAATGTGCTTCAAATCATTATCGATGAGGCGGCTACTGCCCAGCGCTCCGCTCTGATAGCCAAGCTGCAAGCTGCGCTCTTTGAAGAATGACGACCTCTTTTTCCATCTCAACGGGGCGCTTTGCGCTAACCGTCAGCCAATAGCCATCCAGCTTAATCGAGCGGATATAAAAGCCGCCCAGCTGAGAGCGCAGGCCCACAGCATCCCGCTTAATTTGGTCAAAGCCGCAGGCAAAGCCTGTTCCTATGGCCTTGATATAGCTTTCCTTTGCCGTCCAGATGCGGTAAAAATCCGATGGCTCCCGGATGCTGGCTTTTTCTTCGTCAGAGCAAATTCGCTTCGTGATTCTGTCGTCAAAATCATCCTTGGATTTTTCGATATCGATGCCTACCTCGTCGCTATCCACGGCCACTGCGACCGCGCCCACACTGTTAGACAGATTAAAAAAGATGCCATCGTATCCCACCAGATAGGGCTTGCCAAACTCCGTTTTATAAAGCTCGGGCTCCTCTTCAATGCCATATTCTGCTTTCAGCCCATATCGCAGCACCGCATCCGAAGCTTTTTTGATTTGTTCTCTCTCTACCAAGTTGTCATCTCTCAAAAAGTAAATCATAATTCCCTCTGCATGGGGTGCCGGTATTTATCTTAATTGTATGGCATTCCGAAATAATCCAGGATTCCTCTTGCAATCGCCTGCCCTATTTCCTCCATATTATCTACGATAAATCGCGCATCCTCGGGATTATCGTGAAAAGAGACCTCTACCAGCGCTGCCGGCGCCACCGTCCTTCTCAACTCATACATCCCCTGGCCATTAAACATCGAATAGCCTTCCTTTACCCCTAAATCCTCAACGGGAGTCACATCCTCCAAGTAGCCGTAAATATCCCTTGCCAATGCCTCTGCGTTGCCGCCAAAGCGGTGCGCATACACCTCCGCCCCTCTGGCATTTCCGTTATATGCGTTTGAGTGCAGGGCCACATGGATTCTGGGGTTGGCCGCGTTGGAGTCCTCCACCACCTCCCGCAGAGTCATCTCAGGAGAATTTCTGGCCACCGTCAGTCCATTGCGCTCCAGCTCCGCCTGCACAATATCAGCCAGCTGGTTCATCCGCTCCTCTTCCGTCCCATAATCGCCAACGCCTATGTTCCATTCCTGCACGGAAGGGGAAAGATATACGTCCACCATAACAGCACATACCTCCAAAAAATAATATGTACTATATATTACGGTGGCGAGCTGGGAATGTGCCCGTCAACTTCTCGCCGTTCAGAAAAGCGGCGCACTGCCATTGGCGTCTGCGCCGCTTTGCCGCTTCTTTTTTTTACAGCTTCGCCAGGCTCTCGTAAACATCCAGCAGCGCGAAATACGCTTGGTTGAATACGGGCATAACCTGCTCATACCGCTCATGGTTCTTCATGTTCGGCTTAATGGTCTCCTCCACCTTGAGGAACTTGTGAATTGCGTGGAAATCCTCAAACAGGCCCACACCTACACCTGCCGTAATCGCCGCGCCCATGGAGGTCGCTTCCTCAATATAGTTGGGCTTCATGACGTTGATGCCAAAGACATCCGCCAGCATCTGCATCCAAACCGGGCTCTTAGCGCCGCCGCCAATGAGAAGAATCTCGTCAAACTTAAAGTTCTTGCTGAAAATTTTGTAGATGACGTTCAGATTCATGGTGACGCCTTCCATCACGGAGCGCAGTAGTTCCTTTCTCGTATGCTCAGTCTTAATGCCAATAAACGCGCCCTTGGCGTTGGGGTTCCAGCGAGGGCTCCGCTCGCCCATAATATAGGGCAGGTAGATGAGCCCATTGCAGCCCGGCTCTGCCTGCGCAATCTGCTCGTTAATCAAATCGTAAACAGACCTGCCAGTAGCCTTGGCATCTGCAATTTCCTTGGTGCAGATGTTCTCCCGCATCCAGGCATAGGACACGCCTGCCGCCTGCATGGTGCCGCAGGGGCTGATTAACCCGGGAACCAGGCTGGGCCAGTTAAAGGTCAGCATGTTCTCGTCAAAGACCGGCTTGGTGTCGTTAAACATCACCCAAGAGGAGGAGCCGATGCAGCAGTATGCGCCGCCAACGTCAATAGATGCCGCGCCTACAGCCGCGCAGCAGCCGTCTCCGCCGCCCATCACGACGGGAGTCCCCTCCAGCAGCCCGCACTGCGCAGCAGCCTCCTTGGTCACGCCGCCAATCATATGGGTAGAGGGCAGCAATTCCGGCATCTTATCCTTCTCAATGCCCGCTGCGTCCAGAATCTCGTCAGACCATTCCAGCTTGTTAATATCCAAAATTGCCGTGCCGCCTGCGTCGGAAAATTCCGTGGCCATCTTTCCCGTCAGCCGCAGGATAATGTAATCCTTGCAGTTCAGCATTTTATAGGTTTTTGCGTAGACCTCCGGCTCGTTTTCCTTCACCCACATCAGCTTTTGAACGCCGTAAGAAGCGCTGTTTCTGTGGCCGATGATATGGTAGTAATCCTGGTCTGAAATTTTTTCAGAAATTTCCTTCGCCTGCTTCACGGCCCTCTGGTCTGCCCAGATGATAGAGGGGCGCAGGGCGTTTCCTTCCTTATCGACGCAGACGCAGCCCATCATCTGACCGCTGAAGGAGACGGCGGCAATATCCTTCGCGTCCACTTCGTTGAGCATCAGCTTCGTCGTGTCGCAAACCGCTTTCCACCAATCCTCCGGCTTTTGCTCTGCCCAGTTGCCGTTGAAATAATGGCAGTCGTAGCTGGCAACATAGCTTTTAATCAACTTTCCCTCTTCCGAAAACAGGGTCGCCTTATTGCCGGACGTTCCTAAATCGTGCGCCAATAAATACTTCATTTCAATCTTTCCTCCGTAGTGTTATTTATAATCTTCCTCTTTAATTCGTGCAAGCGCTATTTTTATTATTATAACATGTTCGACTTTTTATTACAACAACGCAGCTTCTCAGGTCAGTAAATCTTCAGCAGCATGCCGCTCTCTTCAAATACCTCTACCGTCAGCAATCCGTCTATAATCTCTACGGCTTTCCCCGTCAACAGACACATTCCCTGTTTCAGGCCAGAATTTCGCAGCAGCCGCAACTGCTCCTCGTCAATGCAGGTCTCCAGGTGATAAAGATCCAGCACCATCTGAATTTTTTCATTGGAGCGATTCACAATGGAGACAAACACGCCATTTTCCGCCGGCTTTCCAAAGGCGTCTTTTCCGTCCAGAATAAAGCGCACAACCCCGGCAATATGGTCGCCATAGGCGAAAAAGGAGACATGCCCCGTCATCAGTGCATCTGCCGACCGCCGTATTTTTGCCAGAATTCCATAGTGATAGCCTATAGTCTGATCCCGAATAGCAAAGGGCCCTCTGTTAAAGGGGTCTCGCAGACCATTGAGCCCCGTCTCATCTCCGTAATAGACAGATGGCATCCCCGGCAAAGTGTATTGCAGCAGCACCGCCAGCCTTTGCATCACGCCGCCATGCCTATCCTGCTCTGGCAAGATGACAAAGGAGCCCTGCTGCTCTCGGGATAGCTCCGAAGCGTTGACCTTGGTGCCTAAAACGGTCCTCACCCGCTCAATATCGTGAGAGGAGAGCAGGTTCATCAGGCAATAGTACATCTCCTTGGGATAGTTCAGCGCCTGCCCCGCAAAAAACTGAATCAGCTGCTTTGCATCTGTATGCCCCAGCAGAAAGTTGACTACCTCATTGCGGAAGGGATAGTTCATGACGGAATCCAGGCCCTTTCCATAGGCATAGGTTCGATGCTTGCCATAGCTTTGCTTTGTGGTCGCATCCTCCCAAACCTCTCCCAGGAGAAAATGCTCCGGATTATGCTCCTTGATGGCCTGCCGTATTTTTTCAATGACGTCGTCGGGCAGCTCGTCGGCTACATCCAGCCGGTAACCGTCGGCTCCCGCCTCCAGCCAGGCCTTGATGACGCTGTCCTCGCCGCTAATCATGAAATCTTGCCACTCCGGGTCCTCCTCCTGCACCTCTGGCAGTGTGTCGAAGCCCCACCAGGAGCGGTAGGAGTTGGGGAATTCAAAAAATTCATACCAGGAATAAAATCTGG
Source organism: Christensenellaceae bacterium (assembly GCA_048355355.1). Taxonomy (GTDB): domain Bacteria; phylum Bacillota; class Clostridia; order Christensenellales; family Christensenellaceae; genus DBGCIZ01. Next base: position 12,797 of record DBGCIZ010000105.1, read on the forward strand.
ATTTCGGCCCCTGGTACGCCCCCGGCTCCGGGTATTTCCCCGTTTTGTTAAAATAGACGCTGTCCGACCCTGTGTGGGAAAAGACGCCGTCCAAAATGATTTTTATGCCAAACTTCTCCGCCGAGCGGCAAAGCTTTTTAAAGTCCTCATTGGTGCCCAGCATGGGGTCAATCCTTCGGTAATCCGCCGTGTTATAGCGGTGGTTTGAGTCCGCCTCGAAAATCGGGTTCAGGTAAATCACCGTCACCCCCAGCTCACTTAAATAGGGCAGAGATTGCTCTATGCCATAAAGGTCTCCGCCAAAGTAATCGCAGGGGGAATAATATTCCTCCCCCGGCATGGGCAGATAGGCCGGGGATTCGTCAAAGCTGCCATGAAGGTAGCCCTTTCTTCCCATAGAATGGTGGTATTCCAGCCCGGCTTTGGCGCAATTTTTGCTGCTCTTAGCGAACCTATCGGGAAAAATCTGATAGAGCACCGCTCTTTTATACCCGTCCGGCGTTTTAAAATCCTTTTCATGAACGGTCAGCTGAAAGCATACGGGCCGGTAGGAATAAAGCTCCCCGTCTCCAGAGGTCTTTCCCCCTTTGCATCCAAAATAAGCCGTGTTTTCGTCCAACCGCAGCACAAAGTAATACCAGTAGGCGCCCGCCTGCTCGGGCAGGGTCAGCGTAGCCTCCCACCAGCCCTCTACGCCGTTCATCTCCGCCTTTTGCTCGTAATTCTCGCCAAAGAGGACTACATGCACGCCATTGGGGCGGACACTGCCGCAGTAAAGCCGCAGCGTCACCCTGCTGCCCGCGGGACGCGCTCCAAGAGGGCTGCGAAACCGCGCCTTCTCGGAGTTGTGAAATATAAAATTGCTGTACTTTAAAATGTCCCTGTCCATTCTTTCCTCTCGCATGGGCCCTATTTGACTTTGTCGAGATGCCAAATCAACCTGTTATAATCCTCAATCGCCCGGTCAGAGCTGAAGTAACCCGATTTCGCCGTGTTCATCGCCGCCATGCGGTACCACTTTTCCTTATCCTGATAGGTGGCAATTGCCTTGCTAAAGGCATCAGCATAGGAGCGGAAATCGTAAAGCACGTAATACTGGTCTGCCTTATCGTACTCTCCAAACACCAGGGAGTGATACAAATCGGCAAACTGCCTCTCCGGCACGCCCGGCAGAGAATTGTCTATCATTCTGTTCAGGGCGTCGCGCAGCTCCTTATCCTTTTCGTAATACTCCCCCGGATGATAGGAGCGCATCCGCTCCATGTTTTGAATCTCCTCCACGGAGGCGCCGAAGATAAACATGTTCTCCTTGCCTACCTGGTCGCAAATTTCGATGTTGGCTCCGTCCATTGTGCCGATAGTGACGGCGCCGTTCATCATGTATTTCATATTACCCGTGCCCGAGGCCTCCTTGCCTGCCGTGGAAAGCTGCTCGCTGATATCCGAAGCGGGAATCAGAACCTCCGCCGCAGAGACGCTGTAGTTTTCAATAAATACCACCTGCAACAAATCCTTGGTTCGCGGGTCGTTGTTCACCAGATTGCCCACAGCGTGAATCAGACGGATGATATTCTTTGCGCGCATGTATCCCGGGGATGCCTTGGCCGCAAAGAGGAACACCACTGGCTGCGTCATAAAATTGGGATTTTCAATGATTTTATTGTAGAGATACAAAATATGTATCACCTTCAGCATCTGCCGCTTATACTCGTGAAGCCGCTTGCTTTGAGAGTCGAAAATGGCATTCTCGTGAATTTCAATGCCCTGGGTCTCGTATATGAACTTTGCCAGGCGCTTCTTGTTCTCCTGCTTAACTGCGGCAAACTCCTCCAAAAATCCCTTTTTGTCGATGATGCCCTCAATCTTGTCGAACTCCCGGTAGTCCCCGATGAATTTATCGCCAATATAGTCGGAAAGCAGTCTGGTCAAACCGGGGTTACATTTTGCCAGCCAGCGCCTGTGCGTAATTCCGTTTGTGATTGCAATAAACTTCTGCGGATCCATCACGTAATAATCGCGGAACAGCGTGGTCTTCAGAATGTCTCCATGAACCTGAGAGACGCCGTTGACCCGCTTGCACATCGCCACGCAAAGGTTCGCCATCCGGATTTCGTTATATGCCACAATGGAGAGATAGCTAATCTTTTCAAAATCTCCGGGGAAGGTTTTCCAAAGCCTCTGGCAAAACTTTTCGTTAATCGTCTCAATAATGGAATATACTCTGGGCAGCAGCAGCTTGAACATATCCCTCTGCCAGCACTCCAGCGCCTCCGCCATAATCGTATGGTTGGTATAGTTAAACACATGGGTGACGATATACTCCGCCTCTTCCCAGGAGAGGCCCTCTTTGTCCATCAGGATACGCATCATCTCTGGAATTGCCAGAGTGGGGTGGGTATCGTTTATCTGGATTTCCACGTATTTAGGCAGGGACCGGACATCTCCATAAAGGCGCTTATGCCGGTTGATAATATACTGCACCGTGGCCGACGTAAAGAAGTAGAACTGCTTGAGCCGCAGCTGACGGCCTGCCTCGTGATTATCCTCCGGATAGAGCACCTTGGAGATAACCTCCACCAACTCCTTCTCCTCTGTGGCGCGGGCGTAATCCCCCCGGTTAAAGAGGGTCATGTCCAAATCCTTTTTGGCGCGGGCGCTCCAAAGGCGCAGGGTTGCCGTCACGGAATTGTTGTAGCCAACAATGGGCATATCGTACGGAACAGCCAACACCGTATTGTAATTATAATGGTCGATTTTCAGGCCCTGGTCTGTCCATCTTTCCGAAATTTCCCCGCCGAAATGCACCTCCACGGCGTCCTCCGGATGCTCCACCTCCCAGACGTGTCCCGTGCGAATCCAGTTGTCCTCTACCTCTACCTGCGCGCCGTCTAAAATCCTCTGGCGAAACAGGCCATGCTCGTAGCGGATGCCGCAGCCCATGGCCGGCAGCCCCAGGGTAGAAAGCGACTCCAGAAAGCATGCCGCCAGACGGCCCAGGCCACCATTGCCCAGAGCCGGGTCCCGCTCTTCCTTTTCTATCTCATAAATGTCCAGCCCCAGCTCACTCAGGGCCTTTTGATATTTTTCAAAAACCTTCAGGTTGACCATATTGTTGACGAGAGCCCTGCCAATGAGGAATTCTGCGGACATATAAAAGACCGTCTTTTTCCCTTCCTTTTCCGCTTTGAGCTTGGCGTCCAGCCATTCATCAATCAATCTGTCCTTAATACACATGGCGCACGCCTGGTAAACTTGCTCCGGCGTAGCCATTTCAAGCGTTTTCCCGTAGTGCCTTTTCAGTTTCCCCAAAATTTCTGTCTTGATTTTTTCCGTGGACAACTATCGGTACCTCCTCAATCCAAAAAAATTAATTGTTTCCCACTTTTTATTATACCATTTCAGGCGATGGATACAAGCCGGCGCAAATGTCTGCCAACCTGCGCCGGCGTTTCTCCTATCATCCCATTGCGCTTTGATACAGCCGCTGATACTCCTTCGCCGACGTCTTAAAGCTGTTGTCCTCTGCCATGGCGTTTTTAATGAGCCGCTTCATGGCAGGCGTCCCATAAACCGAGAGAGCCAGACGGATGACATGCAGCATGTCATGGGCATTGTAGTTGGTAAAGGTGAAGCCGTTCCCCTCCCCCGTGTATTCGTTATAGGGGATAACCGTATCCGCCAAGCCCCCCGTCTCCCGCACGATGGGCAGGGTGCCATATCGCAGCGCAATCATCTGGGAAATGCCGCAGGGCTCAAACCGGGAAGGCATCAGGAAAAAGTCCGCCCCTGCATAGATTCTGCGCGCTACCTGGTCGTTATACCCCAGCCAGGAGACCATCCTCCCCTTATAGTGATATTCTGCGCCGCGGAAAAAGTCCTCATAATCCCTGTCCCCGCTGCCCAGCAGAACCAGCGCCACATCCTCCTGCAAAATCTCATCCAGCACGCGAATGACCAAATCCAGCCCCTTCTGCTGCGTCAGCCGGGTCACCATGCCAATCACCGGCGTATCCGCATCAATAGTCAGGCCCAGCTCCGCAATCAGCGCCTCCTTGTCCTTTCGCTTTTCCCCCAGCGTCCCATAGGTATAGGGGAAGGGAATGCTCGCATCCGCCGCCGGGTCAAAGGACTTGGTATCGATGCCATTCAAAATGCCAACCAGGTCGTTGCTTCTGGCGTTGAGGACGCCATCTAGTCCCTCGCCAAAATAGGCGTTTTGAATCTCTTCCGCATAGGTGGGGCTTACGGTGCTCAGCTTGTCTGAAAATACAAGCCCGCTCTTCAGCAGATTCGCGTCCCCATATGCCTCCAGATACTGAGAGGTAGTGTATGCCTCGCTTACGTTTAGCAGGTCCTTCACCAGCCCCATATTCGCCCTTCCCTGATAAATCAGGTTGTGGATTGTAAGCACACAGCGCACCTTCCCTTGAGGCGCGTTGCCGTATTGGGTTTTAATCAGCATGGCGATGGCCGCCGTCTGCCAGTCGTTTAAATGGATGACATCCGGCACAAAGCCAATGGCCGGCATTGCATCGACTACTGCCCGGGAAAAGTAACAATATTGCTCAATTTCCGCCTCGCCGCCTTTGTAGACAGGGCCGCCAAAGTAATACTCGTTGTCGATAAAATAGTAGGTAATACCCTCGTAGGTCATGGTCTCCACGCCCACATACTGGGTGCGCCACCCCATATGAATATAGAAGTTGCAGATATGCTCCAGCTGGCCAATATATTTCTTTTTAATGCTGCTGTGCAGCGGCAGCATGACGCGAACATCCATGCCCAACGCTTTTAGCTGCGGCGGCAGGGTTCCTACCACATCCGCCAGGCCGCCGGTTTTAACAAAGGGCAGCCCCTCTGAGCCGACAATGAGCACACTTTTACACTTCATTACACAATAGCCCCTTTCTTGATAATCACAGGATAGTCCTCGCTGCCAATGAGCCTCCTCCCGGACCGGACATGCACCTCTTTATCGAGAATCACATCCTCAAGCCAGCAGTTCTGATAAATTTCAGAATCCTGCATAATAATGCTGTCCTTCACGGTCGTCCCCTTGCCAATAAACACAGAGCGGAAGATAATGGAATTTTCCACCGTGCCTTCAATGACGCAGCCGTTAGCGACCAGGCTGTTTTTCACGCTGGATCCGTTGACATACTTGGTTGGCACCTCGTCCTTGATTTTTGTGTAGACCGGATGCCCCGTATGGAAGAGCTGCTTCTGCACCTCTCTGTCCAGCAGGCTCATATTCAGATGGAAATAGGATGCCACAGAATGCAGCCTTCCTACATAGCCGTCATGCTTATAGCCATAAATTTTCAGCTTTTTAATGTTGGGGATCAGCACGTCCGAGACGAAGTTATATTTTCCCCTGGAGATAGCATCCTCCACCAGATATTCCAGCAGGTCCTTGCGGATTAAGTAGCAGTCCATCCCCACAAGGGACGATGTGGGCATGAAGGAGTTAAACTCCATATCCGTTATCCTGCCATCCTCGTCGATTTTAATGCGCAAATCCTTGAATTTGTCCTCATGCACCGAGGGCATTGCCTCTTCACTATATAGCACGGTGACGTCTGCATTTTTTTCCTGATGGAAGCGCATGGCATCGTTGTACGTCATGTTGTAAATGGTGTAAGAGCCCGTAAGTAGGCAGTATTGCTGGCTCGTCCTCCTCACATAGCCCATGGAGTTTTTCACCGCGTCGCAGATGCCCCGGTATTCGCCTCTATTTTCCGTCGTATCAAAGGGAGGGAAAAGAAACAGTCCGTCGTTCTTTCTGTTTAAATCCCATTCCTTTCCGGAGCCCAGATGATCCATCAGAGAGTGGTAGTTCTTCTGCGCCACCACGCCTACGTTGCGGATTCCCGAATTGACCATATTGGAAAGCTGAAAATCAATGGCCCGGTATCTCCCGCCTATGGGCAACGCCCCCAGAGCCCGCTTTGACGTCAGCTCAATCAGATTCATATTTTGCTCGCCTGCATAAATCAGGCCAAAAACATCGTTTAACATTTTATTTCCCCTCCCCTTGCTATATCGTCTCGTTGGGCTCAATCATTTTGCCCGCCTCAAGGGTCTTATTGTCCCCAATTTCTACCTGCATACCGACCACGGTAATAGCTTCCTCGCCGCCAATCAGGCAATTCTGGCCAATGCGAACCTCTTGATCCAAAATAGCTTTGATAACCCTGCTATCCTTGCCGACGTGGGATTCCTCCATAATAATGCTGTCTTTTATGGTGGCCCCCTTTTCTACCACTACACCCGGGAACAGCACACTGTTTTCCACCGTCCCGTAGATAAAGCATCCCTCTGAAACCAGGCTGTTATGGACGCTGGCCGTATCTCCCACATAGTGCGGCGGCTTATTGGGGTTCTTGCTGTAAATC
>DBGCIZ010000106.1:0-2340 GCA_048355355.1 Christensenellaceae bacterium
TGGATATGTTTGCCACAACGGAGCCGGACATTGTCCTGCTGGATATTATGATGCCGGGTATGGACGGCATTGAGGTGATTAAGCGGATTAGAAAGGACAGCAATGTGCCCGTCATCATGCTGACGGCAAAGGGCGATACCTTTGATAAGGTTCTGGCGCTGGAGCTGGGCGCAGACGATTACATCGTCAAGCCCTTTGAGCCCAAGGAGCTGATTGCGAGAATTAAGGCGGTTATCCGCAGAAGTGAAAATGCCCAGGAGGAAGAGGACACCGTCCGCTATGAGGATTTGGAGGTTTCGCTCTCTACCTATACGGTGGAATATATGGGGAAGAGGATCGAACTGCCGCCTAAGGAGCTGGAGCTGCTGTTTTTCCTGGCGACACATCCCAATAAAGTATTTACCAGAGAGCAGCTTCTGCAAAAGGTTTGGGAGTTTGACTTTTACGGAGACTCCAGAACGGTGGACGTACACATCAAACGGCTGCGGGAAAAGCTGACGGGAGACCATCCCTGGCAGATTAAGACCGTTTGGGGCGTAGGATATAAATTTGAGGTAAAATAATGCTTCGGTTCAAAACGCTGTTCGGGCAGCTGCTCTTTACGTATATGCTGATTATAACGGCCTCCATTTTGGTTTTGGGCATACTGATTGGGCAGATTATGCGCTGGTATAGCGTCAGCACCGAGACGGCGCGGCTGAACAGCCTGGCTGAGAGCGTCAGCAGCTCTCTAGTGGAAAATTTTCGCGAGGGCAACACAGGCACGGAGCTAAACCAGGATTTGGCGGAGCTGGCCCAGCTGGAGCATTATAACATCAATATTACGGACCGCTATGAGCTGGTCATTGCAGATGTGGCAGGAATAGAGGGCGCCGACACAGAGATGCTGGAGGAGCAGCGAGAGCAGGGCATGGCCACAGTTCTGGCAGGCGAGGAGGTAGCCCAGGTTACCTATTTGCAGGACGACAGATTTACCGCATGGATTACCGTAGGGCAGCCAATTGAGATAGACGGCTATGTGCTGGGGGCGGTGTTCATCCAGGGTCAACTGAGCAACATGGGCGCGTCTATGAGCGCGATGTATGCGCAACTGGGCATGTACGCCTGCATTTGCGTTGTGCTGGCCTTTATTCTGGTCTACTATACGGCCAGGAAAATTGAACAGCCCTTGAACCAGATGAACCAGGCCGCCAGGGAGATTGCCAAGGGCAATTTTGATAAACGGCTGGATATTAAGCGGCAGGACGAAATTGGACAGCTGGCAGGCACCTTCAACACCATGATGGATACCATCCAGAAGTATGAAAACACCAGGCAGAGCTTTGTGGCCAATGTTTCTCATGAGCTGAAGAGTCCGCTTACCTCCATTCAGGGCTTTGTCCAGGGAATTTTAGACGGAACCATCGCCAAGGAGGATGAGAAGCAGTATTTGGAGATTGTCCTCAGCGAGACGAAGCGGCTCAATGTGTTGATTGTGGATTTGCTGGATTTGGCAAAGGTAGAGTCTGGCCAATTCCCGCTGCATCTGACGGAATGGGATTTGAACGAGCTGATTCGCCAGTGTATCATTAAATTTATTACAAAGATAGATGATAAAAACATTGAGGTATTGGCGGATTTGCCGGATACCAGGGACATGGTCTATGCCGACCAGGACAGGATGACCCAGGTTCTGACCAACCTTATCGACAATGCGGTGAAGTTCACCGAGCCGGGCGGCACGCTGAAAATATGGACGGAAAGCGAGGAAAAGACGATTACGGTCAGCATCTCCAACACGGGCGCAATTATCCCGGAGGAGGATATCGATTTCGTGTTCGACCGGTTCTTCAAGGTGGATAAATCCCACAACAGAAAGGCGCCGGGGACGGGAATTGGGCTTTCTATCGTGAAGAATATCATTCAGCAGCACGACCAAAAGGTCTGGGTGAATTCCAAGGAGGGTATGGGGACCGTATTTTCCTTCACCATCGCCAAAGCGGGAAAACATGAAAAGCGCATGAAAAACGTGAAAAATTCGTGAAGGGAAGTAACAATATAGTTACAATGCGGCAGAGATGCTTTATTCTGCGTTCATAAACTATTAAAAAAACGCGGTTAAGATTATAATATAGAAAATAACAGGAGGAAACGCGCTATGGATCAAAAAAATCCGCACGAAAATGAGCCAATTGTTCGAGATGAAAAATATATGAAGATGTTTGACGAGTGGCTGCAGCAGAAAAATGCGGAGCAGCAGCAGGAGGCGGAGCAGCTGGATGGCACGGCTGCGGCCTTTGCAGAGAGCCACGCAGAGGCAGGGCAGACGATGCAGCCTGAGGAAGGGACCGCACCAAGCAA
>DBGCIZ010000107.1:0-19062 GCA_048355355.1 Christensenellaceae bacterium
GACGGTGCCGTTTTCATTGTTGACGGTGATGCTATCCCCGCTGATAGAGGACACTACTCCATCCAAAACGGCGCAGACCTGGCTCTCCGCCTCGCTTTGAATCACCACGTTGCGGCCGCTTTCCGCAAAGGTGGTCACCACCTGCCCCTCCATGGGCGCGCTGTAGCCCTCTGCGCTGACGTCTATGGCCTCGCCGCCCTCTGCCTCGCCGTTGACATACTTCAGCCGGCCCAAATCCTCGTCGTCCACCATCTCGCTCTGGTTGGTGACGACGCTGTTGATGCTGTCCCCCACCTGGGCGGTCAGCTCTGTATCCGCCGTTTTAATGCCCCATACCATGAGGGCCAGGGCCGCGCAAACTGCCGTGTTGCGAATCAGCTTCCGGTAGCTTTCCGGCATTTTGTCCCTGCCCTCTGGGCGGTGTACCTCTCTCCTGGCCGGGCTTCCGCTGCGGCATACGGTAAATTCCCCTTTAATCCTGTTTCGTTCCTCCATAGTCTCCCTCCCCTCCCTTCATAGCTATGCCCTCCCCTGGCAGGATATGACGACACAGGGCGCAAAAAAGCCGCCCTCTGCTCCGCAGAGGACGGCTTCCCTCAGTTGTTAATCCCATATCGTTTATAAAGTCTTCTCAGGTAGGCATCTGTCTCCCCGTCTGTCACGCTCACCCCCCATTCATAGCCTGCGATATACATGTGCATCCAGATTTCGTAGTTCAAATCCGTCAGCTTTTCCTTGTAGGTCTCGCTGAGAATCCGCTGCGGCTCTGAAAGCGTCTCCCCCAGGGATGCCCAGCTCTCCGCCTGCTCCCTGGTGTATTTCCGGTATTGCCGCGTCCGGTAGAGGGTCTCCAACCCAAGCAGCTCCTCCTCGGCGCACTCCGTCGAAAGTCGCTTTCCCGCCATGCTGTCCCGGATGCCGTGGAAGCAGCAGTATCGGTTGGTATAGCGCAGCTTGTCCAAAAACAGGTCGTGGTCGTGCTTCAGCGCCCGTTTTTCCAAATCGCTGCGGCTTGTCCCCAAAAGCGCCTCGTAGGCGTCCCGGTAGTCCTGGTGTTCCTGGGCAAAGCCGCTGTTTGTGTCCAGGAGCCTCCCGAAGATTTTATCGGCCGCTCCGTCTAACAGCTTCTTCATTTTTTTATTCAGATGTGTTTTTTCAATCAGGCCTTCCTCTGAAAAGGATTCGTTGCTTTTCAGGAGCCGTAAGCTGGTTGGCATAGGCTTCTCCTTTCCCGTTCACACTTTTCCTCCTCCGTCTCCTTATATTCTATTGTACTCCTTCTGCGAAAAAAGTCCTTAAGAGATTTTGTCGGTTTTGCACTTTTATTAGCAAATTTCTGATTTTTTATCGGTTTTTCAGGTAAATCGATTTTTTATGGATGGCTGAAAAGCAAATATATTGTATTTTTGTTTACAAAATGTCTACATCTTGCGTGTTCCTCCAAGGACAAAAAACACCTGCCACGTCAGCCGTCTCCAACCAACGCGCAGGTGTTTTCTACTTTCTTTTTGAACCTTCAAAAAATATTTTAGCCTTAGCGGGCCGCTCCCCTTATTTGGAGAGATATTTGTCGATAGCCTCCGCGGCCTTCTTGCCCGCGCCCATGGCCAGGATAACCGTCGCCGCGCCGGTTACTGCGTCACCGCCGGCGTAGACGCCCTCCTTGCTGGTCAGGCCCGTCTCCTCGTCGGCAACAATGCCGCCCCACCGCTGGGTCTCCAAATCCGGCGTGGTGTTTTTAATGAGGGGGTTGGGGCTCTGGCCAATGGCCACCACCACGGCCTCTACATCCATCACATAGTCGCTGCCCTCGATGACCACCGGGCGCCTTCTGCCGGACTCATCCGGCTCGCCCAGCTCCATCTTCTGGCACTTCAGGCCCGTAACCCAGCCGTCCTTGTCTCCCAAAACCTCCACTGGCGCCGTCAGCAGGTGGAACTCAATGCCCTCCTCCTTGGCGTGATGGATTTCCTCCAGACGGGCGGGCATTTCCTCCTCGCCTCTGCGGTAGACGATGTACACGTGCTCTGCGCCCAGGCGCTTTGCGCATCTGGCCGCGTCCATGGCAACGTTGCCGCCACCGATGACCGCCACGCTGTTATAGTGCTTCACCGGGGTGTCGTATTCAGGGAACTTATAGCCCTTCATCAGGTTAATTCTGGTCAAAAACTCGTTGGCAGAGTAAACGCCGTTGTAGTTCTCCCCCGGGATGCCCATGAACTTGGGCAGGCCGGCGCCTGTGCCTACGAAGATAGCCTCAAAGCCCTGCTCCTTCAGCTCGTCCAGCGTGTCTACCTTGCCGATGACCATGTTCTGCTCAATCTTGACGCCCAAATCCTTCAGGCCGTCAATCTCCGCCTTGACCAGCTCCTTGGGGAGACGGAACTGGGGAATGCCGTATTGCAGCACGCCGCCGGGCACGTGGAACGCCTCAAAGATGGTGACGTCGTAGCCCTTCTTGGCCAAATCCGACGCGCAGGAGAGCCCTGCCGGGCCGGAGCCAACCACGGCCACCTTCTTCCCGTTTTTCTGAATCTCTACCTTCTGCTGATAGCCATGCTCCATGGCGTAGTCCGCGCAGAACCGCTCCAGGCGGCCAATGCCCACCGGCTCGCCCTTAATGCCCCGGACGCACTTGCCCTCGCACTGGGTCTCCTGGGGACATACTCTTCCGCAGATGGCGGGCAGGCCGTTGGTCTCCTTAATCTTCTCGTATGCCTCGATAAACTTGCCCTCCTGCACCAGCTTGAGGAACTCGGGGATATGCACGTTGACCGGGCAGCCGGTGACGCAGGGGCTCTTTTTGCACTGAATGCAGCGGTTGGCCTCCTCAATGGCCATTTCTTCTGTATAGCCGAGGGCTACCTCCTCAAAGTTCTTGTTGCGGACGTTGGGGTCCAGCTCCGGCATTTTTACCTTTTCCAAGGACATGTTCTTCGCCATTATTTCATTCCCTCCATTCTGCACTTATGCCTCTCCATACTTGCAGCTTCTTCCTTCTTAAACATCTGCGACCTTCTCATGGCCTCATCGAAATCCACCAGATGGCCGTCGAAATCCGGGCCGTCCACGCAGGCGAACTTGGTCTCTCCGTTTACGGTCAGCCGACAGCCGCCGCACATGCCCGTTCCGTCAATCATAACGGGGTTCATGCTGACGATGGTCTTAATGCCGTATTGCTCCGTCAGCTTGCAGACGAATTTCATCATGACAAGGGGGCCGATGGCGATAACCAGGTCGTAATTTGCGCCAGCCTCAATCTGCGCCTTGAGCATATCCGTCACGAAGCCCTGGTTGCCGTTGCTGCCGTCGTCTGTAGCCACAATCAGCTTAGAGGAAACCGCCTTCATCTCGTCCTCCAGAATAATCAAATCCTTGTTGCGGAAGCCGATGATGGAATCTACCTCCTTGCCCAGGCTATGCAGCTTTTTCGCCTGAGGATATGCGATAGCCGTGCCCAGGCCGCCGCCGATAACAGCCACCTTCTTCACCTCGTCCGGGAAGTGAGAGGCCGTGCCCAGGGGGCCGACGAAATCCTGAATGTATTCGCCCTCCTCCTTCTCGCTGAGGCGCACGGTGGACTGGCCCACCAGCTGGAAAATAATCGTTACGGTGCCTGCCTCCCGGTCGTAATCCGCAATGGTGAGGGGAATCCGCTCGCCCTGCTCGTCAATCCGGAAGATGATAAATTGCCCCGGCTCTGCCTTTTTTGCCACAGCCGGCGCCTCGATGACCATTTTCGTCACCTGAGGATTCAAAACCTTTTTTTCAACTATGCGATACATTTGAAAATCTCCCTTTTGCTTTTAGCGTACGTTTTTATTATATACCATCCCGCCCATAATGCAAGATGCGGGGCGGAAAATTTGTGATTCCTTTAACAATCCTGCGCCTGGCTACAGAAGCTGCATCTCCCTCATCTTGGCCAGCACGCCGTTTGCCATGGCCCGGTGCCCCTCCGGCGTCCAGTGCATCCCGTCCTCTGCGCTGGGCTCCGCAAAGTCGCCCGCCAGCATAAAGTCCACGCCGTTGCGCTCTGCAATCAGCCGGTAATATTCCGGCAGCTGCTCAGACTTCGCCGCGCCCTCCTGACAGATAATCTCCCTTGCCATTCCAATGTTATAGACCTTCGTGGGGCAAACCACCAAAATCCTGGGCGTAGCGCCGTTTTTGCCGCAACCGGCCTTCTTAATGTCCTCAATCAGGGTTTCAACGCCCGTGGCAATGTCGTAGGGCGTCATGCTGAAACGCATTTTCAGGTCATTGGTGCCCAGCATGAGAATCACCACGTCCAGAGGCGCGTGGGATTGCAAACACGGCGTCAGGTATGTCCTTCCGTTTTTTCCCGGTCCATCAATAGGGTCCTCCCAGACAGTGGTCCTGCTGTTGAGCCCCTCTTCAATGACCACGTGGCCGCTGCCCAGCAGGCTTTTCAGCACTCCCGGCCAACGCACATCGTCTGCATATCGCTCCCCCGTCCCCGGGATATACCCGTAGGTGTTGGAATCGCCATAGCATAAAATTCTCATTCCTCTTTTTTCCTCCCGTTTTAATTTCCCAGTAAAAAGTACTTGCCGATGGAGAGGGTCTCCCGCAGATAGTAGTTGGGCGCCATATACCAGCGGTACGGCGCGGCAAGGCCACCGGCCACCGGCATGCCCACATCCTTTGCGATGAGCCCGGCCCGGTAGACGTGAAAGCTGGTAGTGACGTAGACCGCTTCGTAGCCCTGGGGAAAGGCTTCCTCTAAAATAGCCTTGGAATAGAGAAAGTTTTCGTAGGTGCTGGAGGCCCGCTCCTCCATGAGAATATCCTCCTCCGGGACGCCCCGCTCCACCAGGTATTTTTTCATGGCCCAGGCCTCGGTGACTTCCTCTCCGCCGCCTTTGCCCCCGGTGACCACGATGGTGCAGGGGTGCTGCTCGTAATATTCCAGGGCCGTATCCAGCCGGCTTTGAAGCACCAGGCTGGGCGTCTCCCCCCAGACGGCTGCGCCAAGAACCACCAGCGCATCCGCATCCCGCTTCACGCTGCCGTGAATGCCCGTCTGAATCAGGACAATTGCCACCAGCAGGCAGGCCAGAAAGAGCAAATACAGGCCCGAAACCACAATCTTCACCCCAGCCCCAAGAGGCGTGGCAAACCAGAGCTCCAGCTGGGGCTGAAACAGGCCATAGCACAAAAGGGGCAGGCCCAGCACCGCCGGCATAATCACCCCCGCGTTAAAGTGGGAAAGAAAGGATACTGCCACAGTGTCCAGCGTCAAAAGGCTGCCTATGCAAATAAAAATCCATTGTGATGCGCTCATTCCGGCTCCTTACGGCCCCTCCATGTCCTTGCCCTGTTATTATACCATATCTCCCGCTTTTTTGTACACCGAAAGCCCTGAAAATATTTGGCTTCCCGCCGGGATAAAAACAGCCGCCGGGCCTTATGCCCAGCGGCTCACAGGCTAAGCGCCTTCCTCCACCCGGTAAATCGTCAGTAGCTCGCCAGCCTCCACCTGCTCCATCCCCTCGAAGCTTCTTAAGAAGGCCAGATTCTCCTCCTCTGCCACAATTTCAACGTACCAGGAATCGCCATCCGACTTTTCCGCCAGCTTAGGAGAAAAACGCTGGTTGTAGCCCTCCAGCAGGGCCTCATACTCCTGCCGCGGCAGGTAATGCTCCGACATGCTGGCGGAACGGAACTCCACTGCATCGTCCGCCGCCGGGACCTCCTCGTCGGCTGCCTCTTCGGCGGCAGCCGCGCTCTCCACCTCCGCCGGGGCTGCCTCTTCCGCGGCTCCCTCCGTCATCTCCATGGCGGCTGGCGCGGCGGAGGTTCCCCCTGCGGTCCCCAGCCAGAAATAGACGCCTCCGGCAATGCAGATGACTACCGCCGCCGCCACCGACGTCAGCTGCTTCACCCGCCGCCTGTGGACGGTTTTTTTCTTCGCCCGCAGCTGCTCCAGGGCCGGCGTCACAAAATCGGGGGGCTCCGGACGCAGTCTGCGCAGGGCCGTGGCTGTCTCCTCTGCCTCCCGCAGCAGGGCGCGGCAGGCGGGGCAGCCCTCTAAATGGCTGCTGCACGCCTGCCGGATGTCCTCGGGAAGCTCCCCGTCCAAATATTCCTCCATGCGCTCTCGCATTTCCTCGCACGTCATGCCAAACCCACCTTGCCGTTTACTCCTTTAGACGGGGCCGGGGCCAAAAAAGTTCCCCCGCCATAGAAAAAAAAGGCGGTTCTTGCAGCCGCCTTTTCCCTCCTCGTCATTTCATCTCTGCTTCTACGTCCGCTGACTCCACCGTGGCGATGGCGCCCTTTGCAAAGACGATTTTTGCATTATCCGGGCCGGTCTCGATGGTGACAAGATCGTCCTTCACAGCGACGATTTTTCCGTAAATCCCGCCGATGGTCTTTACGTTATTGCCCACAGCCAGACTGTCCAGCATGGCCTTAATCTTCTTATCCCTCTTTCTCTGGGGAACGATGATTAAAATCACGAAGATTATCAGAATGGCAATGGGGAAAATCCATTGTGTGATTCCAGACGCTGCGTTTGCATCCATTTTTCATACATCCTTTCGACTCAGTATTTTCACAAATTTGCTTTCACAAATCAGTATTGACAAATTGGCAAAACCATACACTTCAACGTTACCATGATAGCAGAAGAAAACAGGCCCTGTCAATATGGATAGGGAACGTGTTTTTAATTTATTCACATCTCATTTTCCCCAGCACCTCCGCCTTAAAGGCGGGGAAATCCCCATCCAGAATGGCCTGCCGCGCCTGCTCCATCAGGCGGACGCTGAAGCGGATGTTGTGAATGGAGAGCAGCGTCCCCCCCAGAATCTCCCCCGCCTTAATTAAATGGCGGATGTAGGCGCGGGAGTAGTTTTTGCAGGTGTAGCAATCGCAGTCCGGGTCCACGGGGGAGAAGTCCCTGGCGTATTCGGCGTTACGGATGACCTTTCTTCCCTGGGAAGTCATGGCCGTTCCGTTCCTGGCGATGCGGGTCTGGAACACGCAGTCAAACATATCCACGCCCCGCGCAATGCCCTCCAGCAGGCAGTCTGGCGTGCCCACGCCCATGAGATACCGGGGCTTGCTCTGGCTCAGCCAGGGGACGGTTTTCTCCAGCATTTCATACATCAACTCCTTCGGCTCCCCCACGCTCAGGCCGCCGATGGCGTTGCCGGGCAAATCCATGGCGTCCGTGGCCCGGGCGCTCTCCCTGCGCAAATCCTCATACATTCCTCCCTGGACGATGCCAAACAGGGCCTGGTCCTGCCGGGTCTTTGCCCGGGCGCACCGCTCCAGCCAGCGGGTTGTCCGCTCCATGGAATTTTTGGCGTACTCATAGGTGGCGGGATAGGGCGTGCATTCGTCCAGAGCCATGATGATATCCGCCCCCAGGCTCTCCTCAATCTGAATGGCCTTCTCCGGCGTCAGCATGTGCCGGGAGCCGTCCAGATGGCTGCGGAACTCGGCCCCCTGCTCCGAAAGCTTTCTCAGCTCGCCCAGGCTGAACACCTGAAAGCCGCCGCTATCCGTCAGGATGGGCTTTTTCCAGTTCATAAAGGCGTGGAGGCCCCCTGCCTCCCGCACCAGCTCCTGGCCGGGGCGCATATATAGATGATAGGTATTGGCCAAAATAATCTGGGCGCCGCAGGCGTCCACCTGCTCCGGCGTCATGGCCTTGACGGCGGCCTGGGTGCCCACCGGCATGTAGACCGGCGTTTTAATATCTCCATGCGGGGTGTGGAGCACACCCGCCCGGGCCCCCGTTTTGGGGCATTCCTTCAAAATTTCAAATTCAAACATAGTCCTTCCGCTTTCCTGTTATTCGCTGGCTATTATAACAAAAACGGGCGCAGCGTTCAACCGTCCTCTTGAAAAACCGGCACGCCCGGGCCCCTGCGGAATACTGTAGTAATATCAAGCTGAAAGGAGGAGGGCGGAGCACCCGGCTCCGCCCGTTAAAACAGACTATGGAAAGAGACCTTGCAAACACACCTGTCATCCCCCTGCCCAACCCAGGGGAGGGTGGCCCCACCGTGACGCCGGACGACGAAGCCGGCATCCCCGCCATCCCCCTGCCTAACCCTGGCGAAGGCGGCCCCACCGTCACACCGTCTGATGATAACAACAGACCTTCCCAGCCTAACTGGGTCATTGGCGGCCTGATTCCCAGCCTGTGGCCCCGGTATTCCCGCGTCCGCTTTCTCAACGCCGCCTTTGGCTACCCTGCCTTTCAGGCCTACGTGAGCAGCAAGCGGGTGGTCAGCTTTTTGGGCTATGCCTCCATCTCCGGCTATACCCGCGTGCTGGCGGGCTATCAAACCGTGACCATCGCCGGGCAGGACGGCTATATCTATCTGCAAAAAACGCTGCCCTTTACCGCCGGCGTCTCCTCCACTGTGGCCATTGTCAACCGGGCCGGCGGGCTGGATTTGCTCCAGATTCAGGACACCTGCTGCGCGCCCACTGGCTCTCTCTCCAACTTCCGCGTCAGCAATCTGGCCTACAACAGCGGCCCCATGGATGTGTTGCTGGGCGATGGCCGGGTGATTTTCGCAGATGTTCGCTTTAAGGAGACCACCTCCTTCAAGCAGATTCAGCCGGGGGAATACCAGTTTTTCTTCGCGGAGACCAATCAGCTTCCCATCCCGGAAAATCTCGGCATCGAAAGTCTGGATTCCGCCTTTGTGGGGCAGTATCCCGTGCCAGACACGGTGGCCACCCTGTATCTCAACGTGGCCAGCAACATTAACTATACTGTCTTTCTCCTGCAAAGCGGCGGCTCCGCCCTGCAAACCATGGTGGTGGAGGACCGGTAGCAAAAGCGGGGACGGCCGGCTCGGCTGCCGCCCCCTGTTTTTCGAAGGGGAAGGGTATCCCGGCCGCCATGGGCCGGAGCCCCTTCTCGCTTTTTTGGTTGGGAGGGTAATCAAAAAATCCGCAGAAAAAAATGTTGACCTTTCAAGAAAAACGGGTTATAATTTGATAGTTGAACAGCATGTGCCCGTAGCTCAGCTGGATAGAGTGTTTGACTACGAATCAAAAGGTCGCGGGTTCGAATCCCTCCGGGCACGCCAACAAAAATGCCGCCGCAAGGCGGTTTTTTTGTTAGCGGCTACCTTGGCTGGATTCGAAAGGCAGTCTGCCGCTGCCTGTGGCAGAGAGAGGCGGACTGCCCGCCCCGAGGCCGTAGCCAAGGGGAGAATCCCTCCGGGCACGCCACATCGGAGCAAAAAGTCACGCTCGGCTCATCTACTCAGTTAAACGCCCTCGCGACTGTTCGCTGTCGCTGCCAACTTTTTGCGAGGATTATTAACATTAAAAAGAAAACATCTATATCGTCAATAGTAAACAACAAAAATGCCGCTGCAAGGCGGTTTTTTTGTTGGCGGGCTACCTTCGCTGGATTCGAAAGGCAGTCTGCCGCTGCCTGTGGCAGAGAGAGGCGGACTGCCCGCCCCGAGACCGTAGCCAAGGGGAGAATCCCTCCGGGCACGCCGCGTCGGAGCAAAAAGTCACGCTCGGCTCATCTGCTCGGTTGTAAACGCCCTCGCGACGGTTCCCTATCGCTACCAACTTTTTGTGGGTAGCCGTTAAAAAATATCCATATCGTCAATCGTAAGCAACGAAAATGCCGCCGCAATGTATTTTTCTTGTTCCATTTTTGGAAACCGAGGAATTTTGTTAGCAATACGTTAACAACGCTATGCCGCTCCACTCCCCTCTACATCGCTTTTTGCTTGCAGCAACGATCCATCCTGCATTTTCGGAAATTTCCCGATTTAAAATCTACTTTATATTCAGCTTTCCCCAGTGCCGTTGCCCTCCCGGGACAGCCAGCCTATCCTCTACGCGTTCCCAGAAAGACAGCCAGCTTTCAATCGGTAAGTAAACCGGGAGCGGCAGATGGGCCTATGCATTGGCCGAAAAGGGCCACAGGGCCTTTGGGAGAGGAACGCGCGGCGCATCGAAACAAAAAAAGGAGCCTCATGGCCTGGCTCGCTGCGTTTTTGCCTTGCCTGACAGGCTATTTAATGGTATTATTTTTATAAGAGCGGTAACCTGGCTTCGTCCGCTCATCCCATAGCCACAGGAGAATCACGCAATGAAATTTCCATCTATATGGCGCAGTCTGTTCTGCAAAAAGCGCCGCATCGTCCCGGCTGTTGCAGCCGCTTCTGCCATCGCCCTTTTTTTGAGCGGATGCATGATGCCCCTTCTTCCATACCGGCAGGAAAATGCCGGCCCGGCATACCATCCCGCCCCTACGCTATCTGGCCTGACGGCCAGCGAGGACGCCGTCGTCGCCGGGCGCCGCTGCCAGCTTCTGTTTACCGTGGCGGCAAGCGACGTGAGCAGCCAGGTCATGCTTTGCTGGGGCGAGCAGCAAATTACCCCCATGAACGACGACGGACAAAACGGCGATTTCGCAGCGGGAGATGGAATATACTCCGCCGCCGTTTTCGTCGAAGCAGACCAGCAGGATGAAACCCTTCCCCTATACGCCCAGACCGGCTCTGTCGTCAGCGAAACGGTAGAAATCCGCGTCTTTTCCATGCCCACGGAGGAGGAGGCAGAGCAGA
Source organism: Christensenellaceae bacterium (assembly GCA_048355355.1). Lineage (GTDB taxonomy): Bacteria > Bacillota > Clostridia > Christensenellales > Christensenellaceae > DBGCIZ01. The sequence goes on from DBGCIZ010000107.1 coordinate 10,590, forward strand.
CCGCCCAGCTCCTTTCCACGCTGGAAAATATGCAACTGCAATTCAGCAGCCCCGCTGGCTTCGTCCCCGAGGAGCAGACGGACGCCCTGCTGGACCAGGCGGAGGCCCTTGCCTTGGAAGGGCAGAGCCAGGGCACCGTGGCCCAGGTGGTCCGGCAGGAGGACGCATTGGAAATCTGGCTCTCCTCTGGCGTCGCCATCATGTTCGTCCCTGAGACACAGCACTATTTAGGCGGCGCCAACGGCCAGACGACCCTGGTCACCATGGAGCCGTTCCATAGCGAATTTTTAGAGATGGGGAAATCCTACGAGAACTGCGTGGACAACACGGCCGCCGCTATCGCCGAGGCCCTTGGGGAATACCGGTTTGAGGATTCGTTTAACTATGACGAGGCGGAGGTCACCCTGGAGGCAGTATCCCACCTGGGGGAAAATCAGGTCATCCTGTGGTATGGGCATGGCGGGTTTAACAGCAAGTACCACTCGTATCTCACTACGGGCGAGGCCTTCGACCCGGACGCCTTTCATCATGATTCGGAGTATTACGAAAAATACGTGCAGGGATATTTTATGGTGTCGGATGGACAGCTGGCCATCACCTCGAAATATGTGGACCGATATTGCGGCGCCATGGATGGCTCCCTGGTGTTTTTAACCGCCTGCAAAAGCGGCCAGTCCGACCGGCTGGCCAATGCCTTTTTAAACAAGGGCGCCGTGGCAGTATTGGGATACGACAATTCCGTCTTTGCCTCCTACGGCGCTCGTATGCTCCAGAGCGTTATGGGCCATATGCTCTCCTGGGACGCCAACGCGGGCTCCTACCTGACGCTGGGGCAGGCCCTTCAGCTGGCCCAGGCGGAGTACGGCAAGACAGACGCCGAATTTTACGACAAGGCGCAGGCCGGCGCAGAGCTATTGATATTCGGCGGCGAGGCTGCGGAGGGCTACCGGCTCTCCGACGAAGCGGCGCCTCAGCCGACGCCCAGCCCCACCGCAGCGCCAGCGCCCAGCCCTGCTGCGACGTCTGCGCCTTCGGCTCCCTCCCGGGATGAGGTCTACCAGGCCTATGGCCAGTTCCTTCAGGGCTACGAATGGATTGCCTATTGCCCCTCAGACCTTTCCGAGATTCCCCCGGAGGAATATGAGCGCTACTGGCTTGGCACCTATGCGCTTCTGGATATTGACCAAAACGGCGTAGACGAGTTGGTCATAAAAGCAGGGCAATCGGTGGCAGATACCAGCCACACCTTCTTTACCTACCAGGGCGGCAAGGTCCAGTATGTGGGCAGCCTGTTTTGCGGGGACGGCAGCATCTACCAGAGCGTAAGCGGCAGCGGCGCAGTCATTTGCGAGCACCATGGCGGTTTGGGCCAGGATACCTATCTGGAATTGACCGGCAACACCATCGCCGTGACCTATACAGAGGAATACAATTACGAAAGTCCAGATTATGTGGATAGCAAGGTGGGGGTTTGGGAGCCCGCCGCCTCCTATTCTGTGCACGATGTTACGCCCCTTGCCTAGCCGTTCTGCCAGGGGCATTGACTACCTATAGTCAGCTAATGACTTCTTCGTAGACAGAGCTTTGCTCCAACGAGAATGGACGATGTTTCTCTTTTTTCGCGCTACTTGACATCTTTCTTCTTTCCATTTAAGATAAACCTAGGAAACGACACAGCGGCAGCAAAAAAGCGCTTTTCGTGCCTTGAAATTTAGGAGGAGGAAATTGAAATGATTTGTAAACATTGTGGCCAAAAAATTGCAGATGATTCCAAATTCTGTCCTTTCTGCGGGCAACCGGGGGGGGGCGTGAGCCCCAACAGAGTGCGGAACAACCGGAATTAACCGAGATTCCCAAAACGAAGAAGCCCAAAAAAGGCTTGATTATCGCCATTATCGCAGGCGTCCTTGTCATTGCGGCAGTTATTGCATTTCTACTCATTTGGAACTCAACGGAAAACAGAATGAACCGGGCTATCTCCGCCGGAGATATGGGGGAGGCTCTTACCGTTTATTATGAGGATTACGACGGGGCCGAGCTTCCCGGCAGCACGCTTTCGTTACTTCAGGAAAGGCTGGACGCCATTTATCCTGCCTTTGACGCCGGCGAGATTGATTATGAGGAAGCGCGAAGCACGCTGGATACTCTGGGCAGCTTCTCTGACCCGGCCTGGAACGAGCAGGTAGACGCGGCAATAGAATTGCTGAACGCCGCAAGGATGAAAAACGGCAGCGCAGGTTTTGAAGCGTTTCGAATGTATAGCGAATTTCTCGCCGAGCATCCCGATTCGGAAATTGCCGCCAACGGCCTGGAGGAATCCCGCGCCCTCTGCCGCGATATCGCTCAGTCAAAAGCCGCCTCTTACATGGAGAAGGGGGACTATACTGGCGCGAAAGACTACATCGAGAGAGTGATCGATATCCTCGGCGGGGACGAAACGCTGGAGGCACAGCTGGACGAAATCGACGCTGATTACGCCCTTTATCAGGAAGAACAGGAGGCGCAGACCGTCTCAGAGGTGACGGCGGAGGTGGAGCGTCTGCTTCAGGAGGGCTCCTATGAGGAGGCCCAGTCCTATCTGGAGGAGCAGGCGGCAGAATATCCGGACAATCCGGCGCTGCAGGAGTCCCTTGCCAATCTGGAGCAGACCATTGCAGACGCCATCGCGCAGGATGCCGACGAGATGGCTGCGGGCGGCGCCTATGGAGACGCGCTGGAACTGCTGGAGGAATACATGCCCCTATACGGCAGCCTGGAAGAGTCCTATCTGGCCATCTATAATTCCATGCCCATCACGCTGGAAAATATCAACACTGTTTCCAGCGAGCGCATAGAGGTGGTAGACGAGGCCCTGAAAGATCGCTGGAACAATATCTACGACGGCGGCGTCAGGTTCCAAATCATTTATGATGACCCTTATGCTCTTTACAATCTGGGCGGCCAGTTCACCTCCTTTGAGGGAACAGCATTTATAGGTATGAATGACCCAGCTAATAATATAAGCCTTTCCATCTATCTGGATGAGGAGTTGGTCTTCCATCGGGATGGGATTACAGAGGAGACGGAACCCATCGCCATCGCCCTGGACGTGACCGGAAAGCAGACCATGCGAATTACCGCATCTGCAACATCTTGGTACAGTTCTACACTCACCTTCGGCAACACCAGCTTCACCCGGGCGGCGGAGCAGGCTGCGGGAAGCGAAGGCGGCCAGGCCTCCGCAGAGGGGCAGGCCGGGCAATCCCAGCCGCCTGCGGAAAGCCAGGCATAAAACGGGAACGGGTTGGAAAGCGCCGCGGCTCTTTGAAGCTGCGGCGCTCTTTTTTTGCCTACTGCGCAGCCTCCTCCCGGTGAAACACCAGAATCCCCTTTGCCGCGTTGGTAATGGCAAAGGATATCAGGCGAAAGCCCTCCTTCTCCATGGCGTTGGCGGCCTCCTCCACCTTTTTTGCCATGTCCCCTACTCTGGGGGCGTATTCGATGATAACTGTCCGATACAATCCGTCCACCTCCTTTTCCCTATCATATCCCTCCTCTGTCAAAAAAGCCGCTGCATTCTGTAAAATTCTTTCCCGGGCGGCTGGCCCTGAGCCACCTTTTCGCCCGCTGCGTATTTATAAGCAGAACTGGCGGACCTTGCGTTTTTTTCGGTCTCACAGTATCATAATGATATGGCGCGGCAGCGAGCTGCCGGGAAAGGAAGGCTTAACATGAAAAAATTGCGGATTGCGCTGCTCCCCTGTCTGGCAGCGGCGCTTCTCTTTTGCGGGATTCCCCTGGCCGCTGCGGCAGAACTGCCGGAATCCTACGACCCCCGGCCCTCCGGGGAGGTTTCTGCCGTATTTGACCAGAACCCCTGGGGCATCTGCTGGGACGCCGGCGGCATCTCTACTTTGGAGAGCTATCTCATTCACGCCGGCCTGGCGGATTCCTCCATCGACCTTTCCGAGGAGCACCTGCTCTGGGCCTGCTTCCGGGAGATGAACCAGGAGGACGCCAGCGGCTACGGCTGGACCAACGTGCGCCGCAGCGACGGCGGCTATAGCGACATGGTCGCCGGCTATCTGGCCAGTTGGACCGGACCCAAGGCTGAGGATGAAATCCCCTATTATAATGGAAGCGAGGACTTCTACGTTTCCCTGACCCTGCCGGAGAACTACGATTCTGCCCCGGTGCTCTACCAGGTGACGGACATCGTCTATCTGAACGGCGCGTCCCAGAGCGAGCTGAAGCAGGCCATTCTCGATTACGGCGCCATCTGCGCCTCCTATTACGACTCGACGGAGTATCTCAACGAGGAGCACGCCGCCTATTGGTACGACGGCTCCACCGGTATGCACGGCAATCACACCGTCTCCATCGTCGGCTGGGACGACAATTTCCCCAAGGAGTATTTCGATACGGGCCACGGCACGCCATCGGAGGACGGCGCCTGGCTGATTAAAAACAGCTATGGGGAGACGTATGGCGACGGCGGCTATAACTGGATTTCCTATGAGGATGCAGAGCTGTTCCAAACCGCAGAGCATAACGACGTATACGCCATCGCCGGGGCCCGGACGCCTCGGGACTGCAACGTCTACGCTCTGGATGAATACGGCGCCACCACCCTCAAGACCTCCCAGGGCGCTGAGCTGGGCGGCCTCAACCTGTTCACCTTTGGGGAGGACGAGGTGCTGGATGAAATCATGTTCATGACGACTGCCAAGGGCGCTTCCTATACCTTATATTATGTGCCCGTCAGCGGCGGCGTCCCCACTTCGGATTTCTCTCAGATGACTGTCCTGGCCTCGGGCACAGTCGACCATGCGGGCTATACCACCATCGCTCTGGAGGAGCCCTTTGCCGTTCCCGCAGGGGAGGGGGGCATTGCCCTGGTTCTGGAGGGGAGCAGCCTCTCCATAGGAGCGGACGGCAGCCTGCTGGAAAACTCCCGCACCCTGTTTAACGCGCAGGTGGAGCGGGGCGAAAGCTTCCAGCTGGAGAATGGCGCCTGGGTGCAGGCGGAGGATTCCGGGGAGCCTATCAACTTCTCCCTGAAGGCCTATACCGTCGCGGCAGAGGAGTCTGGAGAGGCGAACGAGCCCGCCCCCACGTCGGATGACGCTACCCAATCCCCGGCTGCGGAGCCTACGGCCGCTGCGCCTGCCGTCCAGGCCACGCCTACGCCAGAGACCTCTCCCTCTGCCAGCGCAGACGCGCCTCAGACCAACGACCCAACGGCCAGCCCCTGGCTCTATGTGGGCATTGCCGCCGCGGCTGTCGTCATCCTGATTGTGGCAATCGTCCTGTTCCGCCGGCGCAGAAAATAAATGTGCTGTGTCCCCGCCATTCCAGGCGGGGATTTTTTTGCACAAATATTTCGGTGCCTAAAAAACTTTTCTTGACAATTCACTGCTCTGGAGTTATCCTGTTATTAAGGTACCTTATTATTTTGTTAGGAGGTTTTTTTATGGAAAAACATGTAACTAGCCAAAGCTTATTCGAGCAGGTTCATCAATTTACTCATCTTCTGCACCGTATTACCCATTATTATCATAAGCAGAGTCAGGTCCCCATGCCTCATCCGGGCCAAAGCAAACTGCTTCTGCTGGTTCTAGAGCGGGAACCCATTGGCCAGAAGGAGTTGGTGGAGTTATTGGACGTGCGGCCTTCCTCTCTCAGTGAGCTCCTGCAAAAGCTGGAGGCTAAAGGTTTGGTAGAACGAACGCCGGACCAGCAGGATAAGCGCAATATGCTGGTTTCCCTGACGGAGCAGGGCAGAGAGATGGCCGGTCAGCTCTCTGCCAGCAGAGGAACCCTAGAGGATGGAGCCTTCTCCACCCTTTCCGAGGAAGAGCAGGCTCAGCTCAGCCAGCTTCTCGCCAAGGTGACGGCCCGCTGGCAGGAGCTTCTCTCCGGCGAGGAGGAGCCGCCCCATCCGCCAGTTCCCCCGCATCACGGGCCCCACGGCCCTCATCCCCACCATCCTCACGGCCATGGGCCCCATGGTCGCCCTGCTTGAATCTCCCCTCGGGCCGGCTCCATCGCCGGCCCCTTTTTCATAACTGCCAGGCTTCTGCGTAAATATAGAGGGAGAGGAGGTTCTTTTATGATGCGTTTGAAATCCTGGCATATTGCAGGCTTCGCCTTCACCGTAATTTTTGGCGCCCTGCTGCATTTTTTCTTTGATTGGTCCGGGGAAAACCCGGCCGTGGGCCTGTTCGCCCCGGTCAACGAGAGCACCTGGGAGCATCTCAAGCTGCTGTTTTTCCCCATGCTGCTTTTCGGCGCCCTGCAATTCGTCATCTTTGGCCGAAAAATCCCCAACTTCGTCCCCATTTTGGCGGCGTCCGTCTCTATCGGCATGGCGGCCATCGTCGTCCTGTTCTACACTTATACCGGCATTGTAGGGCGAAGCTACCTTCCCGTAGATATTGCCGTCTTTGTCATCGGCGCGCTGCTGGCCTATTCCTTCAGCTACCGCAATCTGGGGACGGAGCTGTTCTCCTCCTGCCCTGCCAGAGCGGTGGGCTGGGTAGTCCTGGCCCTGTATACCGCCCTGTTCCTTCTATTCACCAACAATCCGCCGCAAATCGGCCTGTTTCTGGACCCTGTCACTCGAACCTACAGCCTGGGCTGAGCCGTCTCCTCCCCTCTCCCAGGGGGAGGGCTGCCCTGCCGCAGATTGATTTATCGATAATTTTCTATTTCTATATTTTTCAGAGAAAAGCCCCTCCCTTTCCATAAAAATCATGCTGTTTTTCCTACTTTATTGCCAGATTCGTTACAATTAAGCCTTGAAAATATCCGTGAAATGTATTATGATTATTTGTAATGATAAAATTACGCAGTATATCCGGCAGCAGTCATTCTGCCCGGATTGACGATATTTAGGAGTGTACGATGGGTTTATTTGATTATAACGACGTTGGAATAGATTTGGGGACGGCAAGCGTCCTGGTATATGTAAAGGGTAAGGGAATCGTCATGCGGGAGCCCTCTGTGGTTGCTGTTGACAGAAATAATGGGGACATGCTGGCTATCGGCGAAGAGGCCAGAATTATGCTGGGCAGAACCCCCGGCAACATCATTGCCGTGCGGCCCCTGCGGGATGGCGTTATTTCCAACTTTCACGATACGGAGCGGATGCTCCGCTACTTCCTCCGCAAGGTCATCGGCAGGAAGCTGTTCTTCAAGCCACGTGTCATCGTCTGTGTTCCCAGCGGCGTCACCGAGGTAGAGAAGCGCTCCGTCATCGAGGCGACGGAGGAGGCTGGCGCGCGGCATACCTGCCTGATTGAGGAGCCCATTGCTGCGGCAATCGGCGCCGGGCTGGATATTGGCGAGGCTAGCGGCAACATGGTGCTGGATATTGGCGGCGGCACCACCGACGTGGCTGTCATCTCCCTGGGCGGTTCCGTCATCAGCGATTCCATCAAGTGCGCTGGCGATAAGTTCGACGAGGCCATGGTCCGCTTTATCAAAAAGAAATACAATATGCTCATCGGCGAGAGAACCGCTGAGGAAATTAAAATCAATATCGGCTCCGCGTTCCCCCGCAAGGAGGAAGCTTTCATGGAGGTGACGGGCAGAAACCTGATTTCCGGCCTGCCCAAGACCATCACGGTCAGCTCGAACGAGACCATTGAGGCCTTCCAGGAGCCCTTGAACCTGATTATGGAGACGGTGCACAGCGTTTTGGAGCGGACTCCCCCGGAGCTTGCCGCAGATATTGCCGAAAACGGCATCTGCATGACGGGCGGCGGCGCCCTGCTCTACGGGCTGGATCGGCTGCTTACCGAGCGCTGCAAGGTGCCCTGCTATGTGGCGGAGGACGCTATCTCCTGCGTGGCTATCGGCACGGGCAAGGCTCTGGAAAATATCGAGATGTATAGCCGCGGCTCGATTTACGACTATAAGCGGGGCGACTATTACGATACCTATTAATTTACGGAACCCTTGGGCGGCTGCTTGCAACAGCCGCTTTTCTATATCTTTTTCGGAAGGGAGACTATGCAACTGAGACAGCGCATCAAAACCGCACCCCTGGAGCTTCCCCTGCTGCTCATCCTGATGGCCATCGGCTATCTGCTGATTCACGATTTGGCAGGGGGCACCCTTTTCAGCCACGATCCCCACGATAGCTACACCCTCCAGGCCCAGGCCTGGCTGGATGGCAAGGCCTATCTGGAAAACGGGGCGGACTATACCTGGCTGGAGCTGGCTATCTACAACGGCCAGTATTTCGTCTCCTTCCCGCCCGTTCCCTCGGTTGTCATGCTGCCCTTTGTGCTCCTCTTTGGCGGTGACACGCCCAATAACCTGCTGGTGGCGGTTTACGCCATGGTTGCCGTCTGCGGCGCATACCGGGCCTGCCGCTCCCAGGGGCTCTCCTCCCGCCAGAGCTGCTTCTGGGCCTTTGCGGCCGTCATGTGCAGCAATATGCTGGAGATTTCCACCAACGGCGGCGTCTGGCTTCAGGCCCAGACCC
>DBGCIZ010000108.1:0-5542 GCA_048355355.1 Christensenellaceae bacterium
AGAGGACCTGATTGGGGGTGTGGTGCTGACGGCGGCCATATACGGCCTGGGCGTGCTCTGCACCTATGGATATACCCAGGTGATGGTTCGGGCAGCCCAGAAGGTGCTGCTGGATATCCGCAGGGATTTATTTGCCCATCTCCAAAGGCTGCCGCTGCGCTTTTTCGATACCAGGCGCCACGGCGACGTGATGAGCTATTTCACCAACGATGTGGACACCATCTCCGAGGCGCTGAACAACAGCTTCGCCATGGTGATTCAGAGCTTTATCCAAATGGCGGGGACGCTGGTTCTGCTGTTTGTGCTGAATTGGCAGCTCTCCCTGGTGGCGCTGGTTTGCTACACGGCCATGCTGCTCTATATCCGCTTCAGCGGAAAGCGGAGCAAGGCCTATTTCAGCCGGCATCAGAAATACCTGGGGGATTTGGACGGCTATATTCAGGAAATGGTCAGCGGCCAGAAAGTGGTGAAGGTCTTTAACCACGAGGAGGAGAACCTGAAGGCCTTCCGGGAGAAAAACGAGGCCCTGCGGCGGGAGGGCACCGGCGCCCAGGCCTATGCCGCTACCATGATTCCCGCGGTGGTGACGCTATCCTATATCAACTATGCCATTGTGGCCGTGCTGGGCGGGCTCATGGCGCTTCAGGGCGCCACAGACGTGGGCAGTCTGGCCAGCTATCTGGTGTTTGTGCGGCAGGCAGCCTGGCCCATCAACCAGTTTACCCAGAACACCAACTTCCTGCTGGCGGCTCTGGCCGGCGCGGAGCGGGTGTTCCAAGCCATGGCGGAGCCAGCGGAGGAGGACGAAGGCCAGATTCGGCTGGTCAACGTCCGCCGGGAGGGAGAGCAGCTGAAGGCCTGCCGGGAAAAGACGGGCCGCTGGGCTTGGCAGGGGAAGGATGGCTCTCTTACGCCCCTAAGGGGGGACGTCCGCTTTCAGAATGTCACCTTTGGCTACGAGCCGGGGCATCCGATTTTAAAGGACATCAGCCTTTACGCCAAGCCGGGCCAGAAAATCGCCTTTGTCGGCTCCACGGGAGCGGGCAAGACCACCATCACCAACCTGATTAACCGGTTCTATGACGTGCAGCAGGGGGCCGTGGTGTACGACGGCATTGACGTCCGGGAAATCCGCAAGGACGACCTGCGCCGCTCCCTGGGCATGGTGTTGCAGGATACCCATCTTTTCATGGGCACCATTGCGGACAATATCCGCTTCGGCAAGCTGGACGCCACAGAGGAGGAAATCGTCCGGGCGGCGAAAATCGCCAATGCGGATTCCTTTATCCGCCGCCTGCCCAAGGGCTACGACACGATGGTGACGGCGGACGGGGCCAACCTCTCCCAGGGGCAGCGGCAGCTGCTGGCCATTGCCAGGGCAGCCGTCTCCGACCCGCCAGTGCTGATTTTAGACGAGGCAACCTCCAGCATCGACACCAGAACCGAGGCCCTTATTGAGAAGGGCATGGACCAGCTGATGGAGGGGCGGACTGTGTTCGTCATTGCCCACCGGCTCTCCACCGTGCGGAACGCCAACGCCATTATGGTGCTGGAGCATGGGGAGATTGTGGAGCGGGGCACCCACGAGGAGCTGCTGGAGCAACGGGGAGAGTATTACCAGCTTTACCACGAGATGTTTGAGCTTTCGTAGCAGAGGACGGCGCCTGCGCCTGGCAGGGCCGTCTTTTTTAATGGAGAGATTCCAGATACACCCCCAGCAGGGCCAGGGCGGTCCTGCGCTCGCTGGCAGAGCAGGCGCTGAGCAGCAAGGCAAGCTCCTCCGGAGAGACGGGGGTGCTTTTTTCTTCCGTCAGAATTTCGTCCGGGGTGACGAAGGAGGCCCCTTTCCCCTGTTTGAAAACCACAGGCAACTATGCTATACTATAAAAAATTGCTGTGGAGTCGGGCTTGAGGAGTTGGCTGCTATTTTATTCGTGAATAAGCTGAAAACCTCCATCCGCTGGAGGTTCATCATCATCTATGTCGTGCTGATTGTGGTGGCCTTTGTGGCCGTCACCTTTCTCACGTCCAGAATTTTAGAGGACAACATGCTGAATTTGCAGGTAAGCGAGCGCATTCAGCAGGTCAACGACTTTTCCGTCAATGCGGCGCCCTATTTTTCCTCTAAAAATGTAAGCACTCTTTACCAGCTGGCGCTGGATACAGGGCGGGAGCTTTCGGGGCGCGTCCTGGTGCTGGATGCAGAGGGCGTGGTTCAGGTGGACAACTTCGGCACCCTGAACGGCACCAAGCTGGAGCTGCGTGAGGTGGTGGAGGTGCTGACGGGAACCAAGGACACCTCCTTTGGCTACCACCAGATTTCCGGCGAGAGCGGCCGCTTCTGGACGGCCTATTATGCCTCCGCCATGGTGGAAAATTCCCAGACCATCGGCGCCGTGGTGTTTTCCAAAAGCATTCAGGACGTGGTGAACAATATCGACAGCATCAAAAACCAATACTACCTCATCTTTATCTTTACCACGCTTGTCATCATTGTTCTGGCCTATGTGTTTACCAACCACATTTCCAAGCCTCTGGAGGAGCTGCGGGAGAGCGCTCTCGAGGTGGGCAGCGGCAAGTTCGACAAGCGGGTCACCGTCAAGGGGAACAACGAAATTTCCGAGCTGGGCCGCGCCTTTAACTATATGACGGACCGGCTGGAGAACATCGATAAGCAGCGCAACGAGTTCGTCTCCAATGCGTCTCACGAGCTGAAAACCCCCATGACCTCTATGAAAATCCTCATCGAGTCCCTGCTTTATCAGGAGGGCATCAGCGAGGAGGTCTATAAGGACTTCCTTGGGGATATTAACGCGGAAATAGACCGGCTGACCCTGCTCATCAACGACCTGCTCCTGATGACAAAAATCGAGACGGAGCGGGACGGCGTGCCCATGCAGGTCACATCACTGAACCTGCTGGTGGCCAAGACGGTCTCCTTCCTGAAGCCCATTGCGGCAAAGAAGGACATTGTCGTCCAGCTGCATCTGCCAGACGAGGTGTTTATCGACTGCGAGCCCGTGCGGCTGCGCCAGGCTGTCAACAACCTGGTAGATAACGCCATTAAATATACGCCCAGCGGCGGCAAGGTAGACGTGACCGTCTCCACAGAGGGGGGCAATGCCATCGTCACCGTGGAGGACACGGGCGAGGGCATCGGCGAAGAGGATTTGAAGCATGTTTTCGAGCGGTTTTACCGGGTGGATAAGGCCCGCTCCCGGGAGACGGGAGGCACGGGCCTGGGGCTGCACATTGTGCAGCGCATTGCCCTGCTCCATAACGGCAGGATTGAAGTGAAGAGCGAAAAGGGCGTTGGCTCAGTGTTTCAGCTGATTGTGCCCATCAGGCAGAAAAGCAGCGGGGAAGGAGGCGCAGAGGCTTGAAGAAAAGGTGGCTCATACTCATATTGGCAGGGGTGCTGCTGCTGGCGGCGTCCTGCGGAGACGGCGGGGGGGAGCCGGTGGAAATCAACCCCCAGTCTGACGCAGCCAGCAAGCAGACCATGAACGTAAATCTGTATTTTGGCAGCTCCTCTTATGGAGATTTGGTCTGCGAGACGCGCAGCATAGAGATTCCCGTCAACGAAAGTGTGGAAAGCGTCATCATCAACGAGCTGATTAAGGGCTCCACGGTGAGCAGCACGGAGTTCCGGGCAGTGATCAACCCAAATACCACCGTGGTCAGCACGTCGGAGACGGGGGACGTCCTGTTCGTCACCCTGAGCCAGGAATTTTTAGACTGGTCCTGGCTGCCCTCCTCCGCCACGGCCCAGACCTCTCTCGATACGGTGAAGTATACCAGCGTGTATTCCATCGTCAACACCATCATCGAGCTGGGCAGTTATTCCCGGGTGCAGTTGCTGGTGGATACGGACGGCAGCGGCATGGGCCAGCGGATTCGCAGAAGCGAGGTAGGCTTCAGCGGGGACGGCATTCTGGAGCCGCTGGACCGGAATGGAGATATCGTCCTGACTCCCTCGAACACCATGCGGCGGATTTTCGACTCTGTCATCAGCCGGGAATATGAGACGGCCTACGGCTATGTGGCCTATAACGACGACGATGGCACGGAAAAGGACGACCTGGACACCTTCTCCGCCGCCCTGAGGGACTTCCAGCCCTCCCTGGAGAGCTACGAGGTGCGGGATAGCGTCCTCGGGGCGGACGGGGCCAGCGCTGTGGTCATGGTGGACTATACCATCCGCGAGGTGGGCCAGGAGCCGGAGGAGCGAACCAATATCCCCGTCACCCTGAAGCGGGAAAACGGGGTCTGGAAAATATCCTATACCAATTTTGAAAAGGTGTTTTTAACGGTTTAAGATGAAAAAGAGACGGATTCTCCTGCTGGGCCTGTGCCTGCTGCTATTGGCGGGCTGCACCGGCCTGCGGGAAAACAACAGCATAGCAGACCTGCCCTCTCTTTCGCCTATTACCTATGAGACGGGCAAGGACACCAGGACGGTGAACCCCTCCCTCTATTTTCTGGACGAGAGCACGGGGCGCCTGGTGGCGGAGAGCAGAGAGCTGGAGATCTCCTATATGGCAGACGGCGCGGAGCTGATTTTGGAGGAGCTTCTGGCGGGGCCGTCCTCCAGCAGCCTTTCGCCTGTTTTGAGCGGGGCAACGCTGGCCGGCGTAGAGCAGACGGACGAGTGCGCCAACGTCTATGTGGAGACGGAGGCGGCCTTAAGCTCAGAGCGGATGTTTACGGCCGCCGTCGCCATTGCGGATACCATGATTGACTTCACCGGCGTCACCTACGTGACCGTGTTTTTCAACGGCGAGGTGATGAACATAGACGGCTACGCCTTTGGCCCCTTGAGAAAGTCGGACGGAAACCCCTCCGCCCTCTATACGGAATACCGGGCCAGATATGCGGAAAATGTAGAGGGGCGGGCAAACACGGTGGAGCTCAGCGTCATCCTCTACTTTGTGGATCCCTCCGGCAGGCTGCTGCTCCCCGAGGTCCGCACGGTGACCGTCACCAATGGAGACTATGTCGGCAGCGTCCTGAGCGCCCTGGCAGACGGGCCGCGGTATAAATACGAGCTGCGCGCCTATCTCTCTAAGGAGAAGCTGGAGGCCACTGCCTACACCGTCTCTGAGGAGGACCGTCAGCTGGGCATTCAGTTTGAGGGGGATGTCTTTGCCGGGGAGCGGAGCAGCAGCAGGAATCTGGAGGCCGCCGGCATCTTCTATACCCTGGCGGGCGTGGTGCCGGATACATATCGCCTGGTGCTGAAGGACGACGTCAATACCTACGTGATGACCAGGCAGGTGGCCGCCCAATACCTGGGGCAGAACATCCGCATCAGCCTGCCGGATTCCGGCATGACATCCCTGCTGACCATCAAGCGGACCGTGGAGGCGGACTACGACTATTATGCCTATATTGCAGAGCTGATGCGCGGGCCCATCGAGTCGGACAGCGTAGAGGTCTGGCCCGTTTTCCCGGAAAATATTACGATGGACGATTTAAACAGCATCCACGTCTATGAAAATATGGCGGTGGTGGACTTTTCCGCTGCGTTTTTTGAGCAGGT
>DBGCIZ010000109.1:0-14069 GCA_048355355.1 Christensenellaceae bacterium
ATCCGTGGGCGAAACCTGGGCCAAATCCAGCTCGCCCGTCTGCAGCTGCATGGCCTTCACCTGGCTGTCCTCTACAATCTTAAAGATGATAGTGTCAATATTGGGCTCGCCGCCAAAGTAGTCCTCGTTTTTCACCAGGGTAATGCTCTGGCCCATATCCCAGGATTCCAGCTTGTAGGGGCCTGTCCCCACGGGATTCTGGTTAAAGGAGTCCGTCAGCAAATCCTTGCCCTCCAAAAGATGCGCCGGCAGGATTCCCACGGTGAGATAGTCCAGCATTGCCACATTGGGCGTAGAGAGGGCAATTTCCACGGTGTAGTCATCCGGCGTTTCGATGCTGGCAATCTCCTCGTAATTAGAGGCAATTTCCGACTGGTTCGCCGGGTCCATAATCGCCTCCAGCGTAAACTTGACATCTGCCACCGTAAATGGTTCTCCATCGTGCCAGGTGACATCCTCCCGCAGATGGAAGGTATAGGTCATGGTCTCCTCGTCGTAGCTCCAGTCTGTAGCCAGAGCGGGGACAATGTTATTTTCCCCATCGTGAGCCGTCAGCCCTGAAAAGAGCAGAAGGTTGATTTCTCCATGCTCGTAGAGGGCGGGGTTGATGCTGGTGTAGTCGTTGCTGCCATAAACCAGGGTTTCCCCGTCGGCCTGTGTCCCCTCCTGGGAGGCAGCCGGCGCAGCGCAGGCTGCCGCAACCAGCAGCACAGCCGCCATCATGCAGCAGAGTATGGTTTTCATTGATTTCATGTTGCATTCTCCTTTAAATATTGCTAAAGCCCTTATTTGCTCGTTTTCTGATATGGTTCCCCACTGCCGTAAAGCATACCAGCGTGAGGACGATAAAAAGCCCGGGAATCACAATCACCCACCAGTTGTTGGAGAGGAGCGCCCTGTCCGCCGAGGACAGCATGCTCCCCCAGGAGACAATCTCCAGGGGCAAACCAATGCCGAGAAAGCTCAGGGTCGCCTCTGTGGCGATGGCAGTCCCGATGTTAGTCACCACCATAAACATGATAGATGAGAGAAAGTTGGGTAGCAAATGCCGCCCCAGGATGTGGAAGAAGCCTCCCCCCATGCACCTGGCCGCCAAAACGTAATCGCAGCCGCGAATCTGCCGCACCTCGCTGCGCACCACCTTGGCAATGTTCATCCACCCCGTCACGCCGATAACCAGGGAAATCGAAAGCACAGTGGCCTCCCCCAGCACCGCTTGCAGCAGGATGACGATGAGGATGGAGGGGATGCTCAGCAGAATCTCCGTCGCACGCATCAAGGCGTTGTCTACCATTCGGCTGGAAAGCCCGCTGATGCAGCCATACACCACGGCAATCACCGTAGAAATCGCCGTGGAGAGCAGGCCAATGGCCAGGGAAACCCGCCCGCCATACCAAATCATAGAGAACAAATCCCGTCCCAGGGCATCTGTGCCGAAGAGGAACTCTCCGTTCGGCGCCACATTTGCGTTGGCTAAATCCAGATAGGTCGGGTCATGGGTCATCATCAGCTCCGCAAACAGGCAACAGAATCCAATCACCGCCAGCAGCGCCATGGCTGCTACCGGCTTTCCGCGGAAATATCTGCGCCAGCCCCTCGCCGGTTCCTCCGGCAGAGGCTCCCGGGGCAGCATGCCCACAAGCCGGAAGGAGTCCTTATTTGTCATAAAGCCCCTCCTCTCTGGCGTGCCGCATCCGTGGGTCAATCCTGTCGTTGATGACCTGGGCCAGCAGGTTAAAAAAGACCACCACCACGCCCGTAATCAGGCAAATCACCATCAGCATGTTGTAATCGTGATATTGGGCGCTTTCAAAGGAGAGGGTTCCCAGCCCGGGGTAGGAAAACACCTTCTCCACCACATACGTCCCCCCGAGAATATGGGGAACCGCAATGGCCATCACCGCCACCACCGACGGCATAATATTCCTGAGGCAATGGCGGTACATAACCGCCCGCCTGCTCAGCCCCTTTGCCCGGCACAGGAGGACATAGTCCTGCCGCGTTTCAAAAAGCAGCTTATTGCGAATCATATAGGCATAGTACCACAAATGCCCCAGCACCATCACTGCCACCGGCAAAATCAGGTGTAGCAGTCTGCTGCCCCAATCCTCCGCCATACCCACATCGTAAGCGCCGCTGCTGGGCAGCAGGCGCAGGTTGACGCAAAAGATGAGGATGAGCAGGAGCGCCACCCAAAAGGAGGGCATACAGTTGACCGCTGCGCCGATTTTGCAGATAATCCTGTCGACAAGGCTATCCTCCCGCATGGCGCAAAACACCCCTAGCCCAATGGCCAGGGCAAAGGTCAAAACGTAGGAAACTCCCCCCAGCAGCAGCGTATTTCCGTAGACATTGCCAATCACCTGCAAAACATCCTGCTTATATTGAAAGGAAATGCCGAAATCCCCATGGAATGCGTTTTCCAGCCAGATGCCATACTGCTCCAGAATGGGCTTATCCAGCCCCAGGCGCTCTTCGGCAGCCTGCCGCTCCTCCGTAGACATGCGCTCCACGCCGTCTCCATAAAAGGCCCGGAGCGGGTCTCCTGGCGCCAGCCTGGAGATGACAAACACCACCAGGGAAATCAGAAACAAAATCAGCGCAAACTGCAAAATTTTTAAGCCATAGTATCGCACATGCCTCCAGATGGCCACAGCTTCCCTCCCAATAAAAAAGCATCTATTAAACGAAGCCGCCTTCGTTTAACACATGCCTTCATGACATATTTCGGCCTTCTTGGCCGGATTCCTCTCCTAGAATAGCATATTCAGGCCCGCCTGTCAATTAAAATCGGGCATTGACAAGGCCCCTTTCTCCCGCCTATAATCGAAAGGTATTATCACACTTTTGAAAGGAGGCGCCTATGAAAATACTCGTCATAGACGGCCAGGGCGGCGGCCTTGGCAAAGCGATTATGGAAAAGTTGCGCCTGGCCCTTCCTGATGAGACCATTATCGCCGTAGGCACCAACAGTGCGGCCACCTCCAGCATGCTGAAGGGCGGGGCCACTGCCGGCGCCACGGGGGAAAATGCCCTGATTCACAACTGCGCCGATGCGGATATTATCGTGGGCCCCTTTGGCATCGTGATTGCCAACGCCATGCTGGGCGAAATCTCTCCCGCTATGGCGGTAGCCGTTTCCGCCAGCCCTGCGGAAAAGGTGCTGATTCCCGCCTCTCGCTGCCGGGTTCATATTGCGGGCGTTGAGAACAATATGCTTTCCAAATATGTTGACGAGGCGGTGGAGATAGCGGCGCGGCTGGTATCTGCAGCAAAATAAAAAAAGCGGCTTAAGCCGCTTTTTTGCTTTCATTCTGCCTGCGCCTGCTTTCCATTTTTCGATTTTTTCATGTTAAACACCTGATCCAGCACGACCCAAATGCTCCCCACGAACAAAATCAGGTAGTAGGTCAGGAACCGCCAAATAAGCATGGGCAGGAAGGTCATATCGTTGAAATATCTGCTGAAAATCAGATAAAATGCACCCTCTGAAGCCCCTGCTGCGCCCGGCGTCGGCATAAAGGCAACCGCCAGATAGCTGCACATCTGCAACACCAAGAACTCGATATACGTAGCTCCGTGCAGCCCAAAGGCAATATAGAGAACATAGGGGATGGAGAAGAGGAACACGAAATCAAGGATGGTTAGCAAAAAGGAGATGAAAATGCGGAATTTATGGCCGCTGATGTATTTTGCCGCATCGCTGAACTCGTTAATCTGGGTCTGAACAGAGGCCATCTTCTCCTCCGGTCGCTTAATCAGCCTGATTTTCGCGCCGATTTTGATGATAAAATGAACTACCTTTGTGGCAAACCGCTTGCTGATTAGAGAGATAACAATAAACATCAATCCGGCAAAGTTGATGAAAAAGCCCAGCAGAATAAACCAGAAAGCGCCCGTAAAGTTCTGGTAAATATAGGCCCCCATAAAAATCATTGCCGCCAAGTATCCTACGCACAGAGCCAGTTCATAAAGGAAAAACTTGATGCTGACAATGCAGGTAGACGTGCCAATGGGGATGTTATCCCGCTTCATATATGCCACCTGAAGGGGCTGCCCGCCTGTGGCAAAGGGCGTCAGGGCGCTGTAGTACAGGCCGATAATGCCTACCTTCAGGGTCTTCCACCAAGACTGTCTGTGATACACATAGGACGTAATATGCCCCAGAATGACTGAATCAAAAATCCAATATAGCACAATCAGTCCTACTGAAGCCAAAATCCACGTTACATTCAGCTGAGGCAGGATGTTGACGATGTCCTTCACACCCTCGTCAAAAATGGCGATGAGGACAATCACCAGCACGGTTGCCAAAATGTAAATCAACTTCCAATTAATTTTGCGCTTCTTTTTTTTGACTGTCTCTTCCATACGTCTGTCCCTTCCAAATTTCATGCATAGGAAAGCGAAGAGCTATCCTCTCCGCTTTTTACTTTCTCACCTGTTGTTCAAACATATCCAGCGCGGCCTTCACTGCCGCGTCCATATTGTAATACCGATATTGACCCAGCCGGCCCAGGAACAGCACGTCCCGTTCCTTTTCCGCCAGAGCTGCGTATTTTGCGTAAAGTGCTCCCTGCTCCTCCATGGGAACGGGATAATAGGGCTCCCCCTCCCAGGTGGGATATTCCCTGGAGATTACCGTCATGCTCCCCTGCTGACCTGTCAGCTTCTTGTATTCCGTAATCCGCGTAAAGTCGTAGTCGTTGGGGTAATTTACCACAGCCGCAGGCTGGAACTCCTCCTGCGCCAGCGTCTCAAATTCGAGCCGCACGCTCCTGTATTTCAGCCTGCCCAGGCGGAAATCAAAATACTCGTCTATGGGGCCGCAGTAAATCAGCTTTTCGAACTGAATTTGCCCCACAATCTCCTGATAGCTGGTATGCAGAAGCAGCTTGATGTTGGGATGGTCTGCCATCCGCTCAAACATGGCCGTATACCCACCCTTTGGCATGCCCTGATATTGGTCCGTAAAATACCGCCGGTCGCTGTTGCTGCGGATGGGCACCCTGCTGATGACCGAGGGGTCCAGCTGGTCAGGGTAAGCGTCCCACTGCTTTTTGGTGTATTCCTTAAAAAACTTTTCGTAAATGGTCTCCCCCGCCCGGGAAAGCACTACATCTGCGCTGGTCTCTATGGGCAGGCCCTTCACCCGGATTTTCTCGAGGAACTCCTCCACCTCGTCATTGGAAAGGCTCATGCCAAACAGCAGATTCAGCGTATCCCGGCAGATGGGCATAGGCATCAGAGTTCCGTCCACATAGGTCAAAACCCTGTGCTGGTAGGTGTCAAACTGGGTGAACTGGGAGAGATAGTCGAATACCTGCTTGCTTTGGGTATGAAAAATATGGGGCCCGTATTGGTGAATCAGAATGCCGTCCTTTGTGTAACGGTCGTAGCAATTCCCCCCGATATGGCCTCGTTTTTCTACCACTAAAACAGGGTCTCCCAGCTGGGAGGCGATTCGCTCCGCCATGGTCATGCCGCTGATGCCGGCGCCAACTATTACATATTTAAAATTCATACTGTCTTCTCCGCCGTTTTCTCTGCCTCATACTGCCGCCCCAGCTCTAAAAGCAGCGCAGCAATATCTCTGGATGCGTTGGGCTTAGCAATTTTCGCCATGCTCTCCAGCATCCTTTCCCGCTTTTCGGGATGCTCAATAAACTCGTCTATTTTTTCGTATACCCGCTCGCTGTCCTCAATATAATCGCAGGCGCCCCGCTCCCGCAGGAACACCATGTTGTCGTACTCCTGCCAGGGCTGCCGCTTGGCCGCCAAAATGGGCAGCTTTTTATTAAATGCCTCTGCAATGGCTACCCCGCCGATTTTGCCAATCAGCATATCCGAGGCAGACATGATGACATCCACATTCTTTGCAAAGCCAATATTTTTTATATTGGTAATATTCTCCTGGGCGATATATTCGTCGACGCTTTCCTTCATCTTTTCGTTTCTGCCGTTGACCAGGACAATCTGGAAGCGCTCTCTGTTTTTCGACAGCAGAATATTCTGAATCAGGCTCAGGTTATCTCCAAAGCCTACGCCCCCGTTCATAATCATGATGGTAAACTTATCCTCTGCAATCCCCAGCGTACGCCGAGCCTCCAGCTTGTCAATCTCCTCAGAGAACTTGGTCTGCACGGGGATTCCCAGCTGCTTAATCTGCTCCCTGCGGAAGCCCTTGGCCACCAGCTGGTCGTCAAAAAAGTCGCTGGGGCTGATGATATAGTCGATATAAATGCTGCATTCCGTGTAGGGGGAGACGTCGTAATCCGAAACGATGGAGACGGTGGGGATATCCAGCCCCTTTTTGTTCCTCAGGCCGCTCATAATAGAGCCTGCGTAGGTATGCGCGCAGAAGATGACGTCCGGCTGATAGGCCGCAATCTCCTCCTCCACGTTCTTCACCGCCGGCTTAATCATGGTCTGCATAAAGGTATGCTCCCGCTTCTCCGGATTCCGCTTTTTCAGGCTCTCGTAAAAGCCGTTTGCCAACTTCAAATTCACCTTACAGAGCCAGAAATATCCGTCGTTCACGGCTTTTTTCTGAAATTTTGCTTTATGATTAAAAATATCGAATATTTTTGTCTCGCAATGCTGGCTCAGGCATAGCTCTAATGCCTTGCTCATGGCGTTGTGTCCCTCTCCAGCGGACACAGTTAAAATCAAAGCCCTCATAACGCACCTCAAATAAACCCTTTTTCTGCGCCCCGCCCACCTCTGCGAACCCTGGCGCAATATCCCGGCTTTTCCCAGTTTCAGGCGCTTCCTGCACCCTCCGCTCTCATTAGCTAAATGTAAGTATAATGGATTTACACACGCTAGTCAAGCCATTCTCTCCCTGCCCTCAATAAAAGAAGAGCATAACCTGTATTATGCTCTTTGTTCCCGTTTTATTGTAAAAAAATTGTATCATTCACGACTTGCCCTTGCTCAGCATGGTAGAAAAAAAGGTGTCCAAAATCGCCGTCAGCTCGCTATCCACAATCTCAATCTCCTCGGGATAGCCCTCTCGGATAATCTTGTATTTCCCCATCGGGCCCTCTTCCCTATGAACGGTCATATCCTCCGTAAACCCCAGCAGGAAATCAGCGCTTACATTCAGGGCATTCACTACCTTTTTTATAAACTCAATATCCGGCGTCCGCTTATCGTTCACATAGCGGGAGACCGTCGCCTCCGTCACCCCCGTTATGCTGGCCAACTGCTTCTGCTTAATATTGCGGATTTCCATCACTAAGGTCAGTCTTTTTCCAAACTTGTTTTCCATACGATTTCTCCATTGATGTTTTAGTATACGTTACGCCCCTCGTACGACAAAATAGAATATATGCTGTTATATATCACTCAATAGCTATTATATGCATACTCTGCCCCCAAAAGTCAACAGGATAAGCCAAAAAAACCGAAAAATTTATCCTAAGCCGCGCCCCATCGCCAGCACCATCCCTATTTATCATGGAAATAGGTGTATACCTGCCTTGCGGTTCTGATATCAATGCCCTTGACTGCGGAAAGCTGGTCAATGCCCGCCCTGCGCACACCCTCCACATCGCCAAAGGCCTCCAGCAGCAGTCTCCGGCGCTTTTCTCCTACGCCGGGAATCCGGTCCAGCTCAGAGGAAATGGTCCGCGCCTCGCGCAGCCCTCTATGGTAAGTGATGGCGAAGCGGTGCGCCTCATCCCGGATGGCAGTAATCAGCCGAAGCTCCGGCGATGTCCTGGGGAACACGATGGGCTGGGATTCCCCGGGGAGGAATACCTCCTCCTCCCGCTTTGCCAGGCCGACGATGTTCATATCCTCCAGCCCCAGGGACTCCAGCACGCTCACAGCGCTGCTCAGCTGGCCCTTGCCTCCGTCTACAATAATCAAATCGGGAATTGCCCCAAAGCCATGCTGCCTATCCTCTGATTTCATTCCCTCCATGAGCCGCCTTGTCAACACCTCGGCCATGGATGCAAAGTCGTTTGCCCCCTCTACGGTTTTTATGCGAAACCGGCGGTATTCCCTTTTATCTGGCTTACCGTCGATAAATACCACCATGCTGGCCACCGAATCCGTGCCCTGGGTGTTGGAAATATCGTAGCACTCCATCCGATGGATATAGCCAATGCCCAGAGCCTGGCCCAGGGCCTCCGCCGCGCCCACTGTCCGCTCATACTCTCGCTTTTCCGTCTGCTCCTTTCGCTTCAAAGCGTCCTGGGCATTTTTTCTGGCCATGTCCGCCAGCTTTTTATTGTCGCCAATTTTCGGCGTAATCAGCTCGACCTTGCTGCCCCGCTTCTGGCTGAGCCACCCGGCGATAATCTCCCTGTCGTCAATCTCTGCTCCCAGGTAAATCTGCTTGGGGATAGCCGTCTTGTCCACATAATACTGCTTCAGGAAGGATTCCAGAATCTCCTTCTCCTCGCCCCCCTCGGACATATAAAACCGCTCTGCCTCCCGCAGCTTGCCCTGGCGCACGAAAAATCCCTGGACAATGGCCTCCTCCTCGCCAGTGGCTGCGGCGAAAATATCCTTGTCGTTCAAATCGGGGAAGCCGGCCTTCTGCCGCTCCGCCACCTTTTCCAGGACGATAATCTTATCCCGCAGGACGGCCGCCCTCTCGTAGTCCAGCTTTTCCGCGGCAGCGGCCATCTCCTCCTGCAGGGCCTTTTTCAGCTTGGTGTGCTTCCCGGAGAGCAAATCCATGACCTCCTTCACGGTCTTTTGGTATTCCTCTCTGGTTACCAGCCCGCAGCACGGCGCAGAACAGCGCCCCATCTGGTAATTCAGGCAGGGACGCTGGTTTTTTCTCGGCCGCGAGAGGTCCTTCTTGCAGCTTCTCAGGGGAAACAGCTTGTAAACCGCGTCCATCACCTCTCGGACGGAGTGGGCCGCCAAATAGGGGCCAAAGTATTTTGCGCCGTCCGGCTGCACCCGCCGCACAATCTCAATGCGGGGAAAATCCTCTTTCACGTCGATGCGGACGTAGGGAAAGTGCTTGTCGTCCCGCAGAAGAATATTGTAATAGGGCTGGTATTCCTTAATCAGGTTGCACTCTAAAATGAGGGCCTCCATCTCGCTGTCCGTCATGATGTATTCAAAGGTATCAATATGACGAACCATAGCGGCCACCTTGGCCTGCTTGCCGGCCAGCGCGCCGAAATACTGCCGCACCCTGTTCTTCAGGTTGACCGCCTTTCCCACGTAGATGACAGTGCCCTCCCTGTTTTTCATCAGGTAGACTCCCGGCTCGTCCGGCAGCCCGTCTATTTTATTTTGCAGCTCCTGAGAGAGCAACCGTTCCATATCTACTTCCTTTATGTCAAGAATTTACAATGTACTGCATCACCTTGCCTGCCATAGGCGCCGCATAGCGGGAGCCGAAGCCCGCGCCCTCAAAGATGACCGAAATAGCGTAGGGATGGTCTGGGTCGTCGATAAAGCCGATAAACCAGGAGTGGTTTTTGACTTCGCCGTCCTCCTCAAATTCTGCCGTGCCCGTCTTGCCATACATTTGGGCCCCGTCAATATCTGCCGACGTGCCTGTTCCGCTCTCCACCACCTGCCGCATGTATTCCTTCAGGGTTTCCGCAGTCTCCTCCGACATCACCCGCTTATACTCCGTCGGCGCAAAGGAAAAGCTGAAAATGCTGTTCCCCTCTACGCTCTTGAGCAGCTTGGGCTCCATCATGACGCCGTCGTTTGCCACTGTGGCGGCAATCATGGCCGCATGGAGGGGCGTAATCAGGTCGTTATACTGCCCGATGCCGGCCCAGGCCAGGTCGCCCTGATTTCCGGAGGTTTCAAAATTGCTCCGGTATAGCGTCAGGTCCGAGAAATTAAACTCCGTATTAAAGCCATAATCTGTGGCCACATCCATGAGGGCGCTTCCTCCCAGCTTCACGGAGAGCTGGGCAAAATAGCAGTTGCAGGAGTGCTCAATGGCCCCTGCCAAATCCAGCGTGCCGTGCTTTGCGCCTCCCGCGCAGGTGACCCGCTGCCCCTCAATAATGTCCTCGCCCGTGCAGGTATACTCCATATCGATTCCCTGCTCAATGGCGGCTGTGGCCGTGACGATTTTCATAATGGAGCCGGGCGGATATCTTCCCATGGTGGCCCGGTCTACCAGGCTGGTATCCTCCGGGGTAAAGTCGCTGTCCTTCAGCTCCTCCGGGTCAAAAGTGGGGATGCTGACGCTGGCCAGAAGCTCCCCCGTCTCATAGTTCATGACGACCACAGAGCCCGTCATGGCGTTCATATTGTCGTAAATATATTCCGAAAGCTCCGAATCGATGGTCAGCATAATGTCGCTGCCCTCGTTGGACTTTCCATTGGCAATGTCCTGCAGGCGCTGGATAATGTCCTTATCCATGCCGTAGATATATTTGGCAAAGGTGGTCTCCGCCCCCAGGGTCTTTCCCGTGGAATCGCCCACAACATGGCTCACCGCCCTGCGCACATCCCTCCTGCTGTTATACTGCCGCTCGCCGTCCTCCGTCCAGGCCAGCTCGACGCCGTTGGTATCGTAAATAGAGCCGGCGTCTATGCTCTGAATCGCCGCCTGCAGCCTGGGGTTATAGGGCGTGGCAAACCACCGCTCCCCATAGGTAACGATGGAATAGCACATATATCCAATCAATATCAGGAACAGGGTGATAAAAATCCCCATGGAAATGCGCATGTTGCGCTTAAACTTCCCTACGTCCTTCATTTGATGCCACCTCCCATCATCTTCAGGGCTGCCTCGTCGTTCTTCCCGTTTTTAATAGCCACGCCTTCAATAATCCCCAGCTGAATCATGGATGCCAGCATGGAGGTGCCGCCATAGCTGATAAAGGGCAGGGTGATGCCCGTCAGGGGAATCAGCTTGATGACGCCGCCAATGATAATAAAGCTTTGCAGAGAGAGCATGGCCGTGCAGCCAAACACCAGCAGGGCGTCGTAGGTGCTCTTCGCGTTGAGGGCAATCAGAATGCCTCGGACGATAAACACCAGATAAAACAGGATGATAAACACCCCGACGATAATGCCAAATTCCTCGCCAATCACCGTAAAAATATAGTCCGTATGGTTCGCGGGGATGGTGTCCGGGCTGCCCATGCCCAGGCCGACGCCAAAGAGCCCGCCGCTGGCCAGAGCCATCAGCCCCTGGACAATCTGGTACCCCTGGTCCTGGTAGGAGCTCCAGGGGTCAATCCATACCTCCACCCTGGTGCGCACATGGGAAAACAGCCTGTAGCTACCATAGGCCCCGACGCCTAGAACGCCCACGCCCAGCAGGGTCAGAAGCGTCCGCCCCGTGGCCGCGAAGAACATAATCAGGAAGGTCCCCGCCACCAGCAGGGCTGCGCCCAAATCTCTCGCCACCACCAGCAGGATGACGCAGGCCGCCGTGAAAATCATGTAGGGGATAAAGGCGGCCAGCTTGTCTCTCGTCGTCAGGAAATAGGCGGACACCAGGATAAATAGAATCTTTGCCAGCTCGCTGGGCTGGAAGGTGATAAAGCCCAAATCAATCCAGTTCCGCGCGCCGCCAATGGTGCGTCCCAGCACCAGGGTGCTGGCCAGCAGCAGCAGGCAGAGCGCCATAAACAGCCAGTTGATTTTGCCGAAGTCCTTACTCCGCCGAATCAGGTTCATGGTAATTACCATGAGAATGGTTCCCGCGATGACATACAAAAACTGGCGGAAGGCCAGGTCCGGATCCAGCCGGAAGATGACCACCAGCCCCAGGCACCAGAGAAAATCCGCCGCCAGCAGCACAAACCGGTCCAGATGCTTGAAGGCAAACCGCAGGATATTATAGTGAAACAGCAGGAATATGGCCAGGATGACGCCCTCCATGGCGACAGCCAAATCAAATTCTCCGTTTCGCATGGAAAGCAGCCCAAAGGCCGATAAAATGAACAAAACCAGCAACAGCAGGACTAACGCCGCGCTCTTTCTCTTAATCGTCACCTTCTTCGTCCTCCTGCCTAATATAGACGTATACGTCCACGTCCCCGAAGGAAACGGTATCCCCCGTAAACAGCTGATGGGTCTTTGCCGCCCGGCGGCCGTTGATTTTCGTCTGGGCATTGGCCATAGGCGTCAAAAACAGCTCGCCGTCCTTCATGGCCAGCATGGCGTGGCTGCGGGCGATGCTTGGGTCGGTGATGTAGATATCCGAGCTGCGGGAGCTTCCCACCATGTTTTCCGTCTTGATGCCAATCCGCGTCCCCAGAATGCTCTCCGGCCCCCTTACGATTTCGATATAGCCCACATAGGAGGAAACCCTGCCGATGATATTTTTCCTCTGCTTATATTCCGAGACGGAGGCCGCCACTACCGCCACCAGCATGAGGCCAATGATGAATATAAACCAATAGCGCATCCCAAAGGCGACTGCGCTGTATAACTCGCTGCTCAAACGGCACTCCTCCCCCCGTTTACTTCACCAGCTTCTTCCTGATGTTGTTATAATAATAGAGCGTGACCTTGGAATATAGAATGTCGTAGATGACGAAGGCCACCTGCGAAAGCACAATCAGCACCCACGGCTGCAGCTGCTCCAGCAGAGAGCCCAGAAGCAGGTTCCCCACCAGCCAGTAGGTCAGCCCTAAGAACAAGTCAAAATAAAGCAGCTTTAAAATAAAGCAGGTCACTTTATCCTTAATCTTCTCAATATAGTATTTCCCTATGCCATAATGGCCAAACAGCAGGACGTAGGGCAACACCATGGTCAGGTTGGGCACGATCAGCAGCCCCAGCCCGCTGACCACCAGATAAAGCATCAGGGCCATCACCGGCTGACGCTCCACCAGCACGGCAGAGATAAAGATGGAGCTCAAAAAGTAAAACGCCAGCCTGCCCGTTGGCAAAATCGCCGCCAAATAGAGCATAATCAGCGTCAGCGCGGCAAACATGGCCGTCAGGCTCACCCGATAGGACTTTTTTACAAACCGGTTATCCAATCTGCCATCCCTCCTCTAGCAGCGGCAGCACATATCGATGCACATAGCCGCGGCGCAAATCTCGCAGATAGGGCAATCGCTCTGGCCGGAGGAGGCATTTCCCCTCCTGTCGTAAAAGTCGGTGTACCCTCTGCCCCCCATATTGTTGATAGACTGGAACGCCTGGGCATACTCCTGGTTGCCCGGGTCCATGCTGTGGGCCTTGGTAAAGTTCTGCCGCGCGCCGTCGTACCATCCCTTGCGCAGCATGACCACCCCCATCAGATAATACCACTCCGCATCCCGGTCCGAAATGCTGTTCAGCATCGATTCCGCCCCGCTTATATCGTTCATCTGTATTTTCTGGCGCACCGTCGCATATCTGGGGCTGCCGGAATAGCTGGCGTTATAGTGATAGGTGCTGCCGCTAGAGGAGGAGCCGCCTCCCTGGCGCATCTTCTGAATTTCAGCGTACGCAGCGTTGACCTCCTTCAGTTTGTCAGAGGCCAAATCCTTTAAATCGCTGTCTGCATATTTATCCGGATGATATTTTTTTACCAGCTCCCGGTATGCCTTTTTTATCTCCGCGTCAGATGCGTTTCTGTCCACTCCTAATACTTTATAGGGATCCATTTGTTTCCTTTCCGTCTCCGTATAGAATATTTTTTGTCTTTCGCTGTAGGCCCAGATACATAATGTTATCTAAAATGGCCTTATTTTTCTCCACCCCTAGCAGGTCGTAGGCGCGAATGCCCTGCTCCATGGTCACATTCAAGGAAAACTCCGCATCCTCCCGAATGTATTTCTCCTTCTCCAGCGCCCTCTGCCGGCCGTATTTCGCCAGATAGGGGTTGTAGCTTCCCTTTTTCGCGTCCTTTTCCAGGTCGTGATAGGCGTCAATCAGGTAAATCCACCGGCCAATATTGTACCCCATGGCTTTCAGGATGCGCTCCTGTCCCCCGCCGATTCCGGCGAAGATTGCCGCCAGCAACTGGGCAAACTCGTGGGCCACCCGGTCTACATCCTCCGTACCCTCAGCCTCCAGACTGTAAAGGGCGCGCAGTCCCTCCTCAATGTTCCGGGCTGTCTCAGGGAACCGCTCCCTTGCCCGCCGGTATGCCCTGCCGTAAACGTGGGTCAGCGTCCAGG
>DBGCIZ010000110.1:0-1664 GCA_048355355.1 Christensenellaceae bacterium
ATAATTTGCGCTATCCTCAAAAATATAACGGATATCGTTGTTGGTGTTCGTATAATAGACGGCCAGGGCCAAATCAAAATCCCCTGTGGCCATGGCGGTCTGATATTCCTCCTGCTCCAGCTCAACCACGTTCAGCTCAATTCCGGCATCCTCCAGCTGCTTGCGCAGCGTGCCTACAATGGCGCTCCGGTAATGCAGGTCTGACGCCTCTGTGTAAATAATATCCAGGCTGAGGGGCTGGCCATCCTTTTCCCGGATGCCCGTTTCTTCATTTTGCGTATAGCCCGCCTCCTCCAGGAGTGTCATGGCCCGGTTTAGATTATAGCCATTGATGATGTCCTTATCGTCGCTAAAATACCAGAGGTCCGGCCGCAGCGGTGTCTCCGTGGCTAATCCCTCCCCGGCTACGCTGTTGGTGAGCACATCGCTCCTATCTATGGCGAGGGAGATAGCCTTTCTCACAGACTGCTCCCGCAATGCAGAATTCCTGAAATTAGGAATCAGCGTCACATACTCCGGCGTGACAATGCCGTGAACATTGGTATCTTTTTCCGCAGAATAGCTGTTAATCGTATCGAGAGATGAGGCAAAGGCGTCCACCTCTCCCGCCGTAAACAGCTCTGCCTTTTGCTCTTCGCTTTCGGCCGGTATTGCCGTCACCGTTCCATAGGCAGGCTGCTGCCGCCACCATTCCTCATTGGCGGTCAGCTGGAAGCCATCCTGCTGGGAGTAACTCTCCACCCGGTAGGCGCCTGTCCCCACAGGCGTCTTGGTAGAGGTTAAATCCTCGCTTTGATAATAGCTCATTGGGATGACAGGAAAGCTCATAAAGTAGTAAATGTCGTTTGTCGGCGCAGAGAGCGTAACCGTCACCTGATAGTCCCCCGTCTTTGTGACCCCCGTAATGTTGCCCGCATATCTGGCATAGGGGCATACGGAGGCGCTCAGGCCTCGTATGGCATTGGCGGTAAAGACGATATCGTCCGCCGTAATCTGAGAGCCGTCATGGGCGACCACGCCCTTGCGCACGTTAAAGACAAACCGGGTTCCATTTTCCTCAATATTCCAGGATTCAATGACGCTGGCCGAAAACCTGCCGTCCGCAGTGACCTTAATGGCCGGCTCAAAAATCAGGGAAAAAATGTTGGCAATATCCTCGTTCAAATCTGCCAGAGGGTGCAGCGTTCCCAAATATGCCACATAGGCCAGGCGCAGCGTTTCCCCGGCCACTGTGGTCTCCCCGCTTTCGGGGATAGGTAGTTCTGAGGCCACCGGCAGCTCCGTCTGGCTCAAATCCACCTCCTCCGGCCCTGCTGCACAGCCGCCAACGGCCATAAGGCCCAGCAGCAACGCCAGAAGCGAGGCGATTCCTTTAATGATAAAGCATTTTGTAGATGTCATAGGCAGTGTTCACCCTCTCAACATAGTTTCTCGTTTCCTCAAAGGGGATGTCGTCCAGTTCCCGGCCGTCCTGAGAAAGCTCCCCGTCGCTCAGCCACTGGTTGACCCTGTTGTGCCCCGCGTTATAGGCCGCGGCAATCTCGTCTCTATCATGAAACCGCTCTCTTAAAAAGCTCAAATACCAGCAGCCCAGCTCGATATTCGTCTGCGGATCCGTCAGGTTCTCCGGGTCCACCTCTCCGTCCAGCTTTTGGGCAATCCAT
>DBGCIZ010000111.1:0-4079 GCA_048355355.1 Christensenellaceae bacterium
TTGAGGGCCTCCTGGTCCAGGGCGGAGGCCTCCCGGACGTAGTGGCTGACATCCGCAATGTGCACGCCCAGCAGATAATTGCCGCCCTTCGTCTTTTCCAGAGAGACGGCGTCGTCCAAATCCTTGGAATCCGCCCCGTCGATGGTAAAGATAATTTTGTCAAACAAAATCTCCCGGCGCTTCAGCTCCGGCTCCAGGCTCTCCCCGGAGACAGCCCGGGCCTCCTGCATGACCCGCTTGGGGAAGCGCTCCTCCATGCCGTAGGACTTGGCCACGGAGAGGATGTCCACCCCCGGCGCCGTTTTAAAGCCCAGTATCTCCACCACGCGGCCCTCTGCCGGGGCCTTGCCCTGGGCGCGGCGGGTGATTTCCACCACCACTTTCTGGTCGCTCTCCGCCTGCATGGAGGCGCCCTTGGGGATGGCCACCTCCTCCCCTGTTTTCTGGTCCAAAATCACGATGGCGCTGCGCCTGCTTTTGAGGAAGGTGCCCGTCAGCCGGATGGGCGCTCCCTTGGCAATCTGCACCACGCGGCCCTCC
Source organism: Christensenellaceae bacterium (assembly GCA_048355355.1). GTDB lineage: Bacteria > Bacillota > Clostridia > Christensenellales > Christensenellaceae > DBGCIZ01. The sequence goes on from DBGCIZ010000111.1 coordinate 541, forward strand.
CGGCGGCGGTCGTCTCCCCCGCTGCTGGTCACCTTGGCCACCACCAGCTCTCCATCATAGGCGCCGCCCTTGTCCGTGCTTTTGATGAACACGTCCCCCTCCTCGCAGCGGACAAAGGCAAAGCCGCCCTTCTTTACGTCGATTACGCCGCGGACATACTGCCTCGTCTGGACGGACTGATACCGCCCCCGGCTCCCCGCAAGAAGCTCCAGGCTGTCCGTCAGCTCCCGCAGCCTTTGCCGCAACTCCGGGTCGTCTGCCCGGCGGTTGACGGCCCTTGCAATCTCCGCCAGAGAGGCGGAGCCCTTTTCGTTTACAAAATCAACTATTTTTTCCTTCAATCTGTTCTCCATTCGTCAAGCTTTTCTATACTCGGAAAGAAAAAAACGCCCAAAGTGTGGGCGCTTTCGTCATCCTAATTTATGCGGCAAAGCGGTTGAGCACAACCAGCGCCACCGCCAGAATCATAAACCCGACGGCCGCGATTTTTGTCATCTTTGCCAGCACCGCATCCATGCCCCTGGCCTTGGTCTTGCCAACCAGCATCTCTGCACCGCCGCCAATAGCGCCGGAGATTCCCGACTTATTGCCGGACTGCAGCAGCACCACAATAATCAAAAACAGAGAAAACAGGCACAGCACGATTTTAATAATCAGAGAAACGACATCCATCTCAGAAACCTCCTATGTACATAACACACGGAGTATACCACATTTTTTCTTAAATTGCAAGCATTATTTACGCCGCGCCGCCGTGCAGCCAGAGACCCAGGATTTGCAGCAGGCTCCTCTGAAAGGAGCGTTCCTCCACGTCCTCCCGGACGACCAGGTCTACGCTCTCCTGCCGGCCGTCCCCCAGGGTCACCACCAGCTTCCCCGCCACATCGCCGGCGGCCAGGGGCAGGGTGAGCCCTTCGTCTACCTGCACTTCCTTTTTCATGGTGCTCTCGGCCGTTTTCTCCAAAAGCAGGGCGAAATCCTCCCCTGCGTAGAGCTCCAGCTCCCCGTCGGGCGCGCCCTTCAGCTCCACGGTGGTCACCTTCGCTCCCTTCTGGGCAATCTGCCGGACGGCGTACTGCCCGGCGGCGGCCAGGGTCTTTTCCCGGGCAAGGGTAAAGCGGTCGTCTGTATTATTATCGCCAATGACGACGCAAATATATCGCGCCCCCCCCGTTTTATAAGAGGAAACCAGGGAATAGCCCGATGCCGACGTTGAGCCGGTAATCATGCCGTCAAACCCCTCTGTCTTGACCAGCTTGTTTGCGTTGGCCAGCTCCGTCTCCCTACCGCTCTCGTGAGTAAAGGTGTCCATCCAGATGCCGCTATATTTAAAATAGGAGGAATGCTGGGAAAGGGCCGCCCCAATGATGGCGCAGTCGTAGGCGCTCATCCTGTTCCCCTCGGAAAGGCCCGTGCAGTCCACAAAGGTACAGCCCAGGCCAAGCTCCGCTGCCCGCTGGTTCATCCGCTCCACAAAGCCGGCCTCGCTGCCGGCAATGTGCTCCGCCAGGGCGGTGATGGCGTCGTTTGCGCCGCACATGGCCGCCGGCTTCAAAAGCTCCTCTACGGTGTAGGTAGCCCCGGCGTCGAGAAATACCCGCACGCCGCCCTTGCTATGGGCCTCCTCGCTGATGGTGACGGAATCCCCCGCGCTGATGGCGCCGCTCTCCAGAGCGTCGTAAATCACCAGGCAGGACATCAGCTTCACCAGCCCCGCTACAGGCAGCTGCTCCTCCTCATTGCTGCTCTCTATGACTGTGCCCGTGGTGGCCTCCAGGAGCACATATGCCTTTTCCTCTGCCGCAGAGCCCACTAGGAGCGGCATGGCTGCCAGCAGGATAACCAACAAAAAACAAACCGTCCGTTTCATTTCCAGTCCCCCCAAATCCGATTCCCTATACTATATGACGCACGGACCGGCGGATATGTTTTAAATGCTGAACAGGAGCGCCTCTAAAACCGTGAGTCCCAAAAGCAGGCAGCCGCAGCCCCCCAGATAGGCCGGCAGCGGCATGGTGATGGAGAGCAGGTTCCCAAGCCCCAGGGACAACTTGGGATAGGAGACCAGCTTGATGGCGTTTTCCACGCTGAGGACGGCCGCCGCTGCCGTCACCCCAGCCTCCAGCGGCGTGAAAAACAGGCAGAGGCACCAGCCCAGCAGGGGCAGGCCCGAGCTTCCGATAAACGTGGCCCAGCACATGGCGTTCAGGCTGCCGAGAAACAGGGCCCCCATCGCCGTGACCCCCAGGCCCCAGACCCAGACGGCCCCCACCGCCATGGCGGCGAACAGCAGCACCCGCCACCAGACCAGGGCGAAAAAAATCTCCCCAGCGCCGGCCCCCTCTCCCCACATGGGGGCATCCAGGCAGGCGTAGGCATCCGCCCCGGCAAAGTGTGCCGCCAACACAAAAAAGCACGCAGCTGCCAATGCGTACTTTCTCTGTCTCAGCTCTCCCGCCAGCCTCCCCAATGCTCTCACCACCTGCTCCAAGCATATGGCTGGCCCTGCTGGAATATTCCCTTTTTGTCAGTCGATTTTCAGATTATCTACCACCAGCCTGTCCACAATGGTGGCAATCAGGGCGGAGTTGGTCGGCTTGCCCTTGCTGGCGTCGATAGAATAGCCAAAGTGCTGCTCGATTTTCTTTACGTTGCCCTTGTTCCAGGCGCTTTCAATGGCGTGGCGGATATCCCGCTCCACGTTGACCGCCGTGGTGCCGAATTTTTTGGCCACATCGCCATAGAGCCGCTGGGTCAGGGACTCCAGATAGGTCTGATCCTGGGCGGCCAGGCAGATGGCATAGCGGATATATTTAAAGCCCTTCATGTTGGGAACGAAGCCAATGTCCTGCAAAATGTCCGTCACGCGGACAGGCAGCGCCACCTGGTTTTGCTCCGCCGGGCGCTCCAGAATGTCCTCAATTCTGGCCTTAAAGGTGCGGAAGTCGATGGGCTTGACCATGTAAAAATCGGCGCCATAGTCGAAGGCCTTTTTCACCACAAAGTCGTGGGCCACCGTGGAGACCATAATGACCTTTACATCCGCCGTCTCCGGATTGGATTTTATCTGCTCCACCAGGGCCAGGCCGTCCATCTCCGCCATAATCAGCTCTACGATGGCCAAATCCGGCGTTTGCTCCTCCATTTTCTCCAGAGCCTCTGCACCGGAAAAGGCGGAATAGCAGCGGTAGAAAAGCCCCGTTGCGTTTAAGTGCTCCTTAATCGTCTTCAGCTGCGCCCTGTCCGGCGAGACCACCAGCGCGATTTTGTTTTTTAACTCCTGATACAAAAGGCCCACCTCGTCTGATTTTCTTGCCTTTATCATATCACATGGAGACGGGTTTCTCAACAAAATGCCGACATAATCTCACCTTGCGCACGTGTTATTTTACAGAGGCTTCCAGCGCTCTACTCCGCAATTTCGTTGAGCATCCAGTCAAGATAGATGCCGTAGCCCTGGGTCGGGTCGTCTACGAACACGTGGGTCACTGCGCCAATCAGCTTGCCATCCTGGAGAACGGGGCTGCCGCTCATGCCCT
>DBGCIZ010000112.1:0-3781 GCA_048355355.1 Christensenellaceae bacterium
AGCTGCAAATTCATTTTTCTTCCTCCTCATTTATGGACCATTGATAGAAGTGCTTCTATTTTTTATTATATCGCAATGGCAAACTCCTGCAAGATATTTGACAGAATTATTTTTCGCCCTGCTTCTGCATGGTTCCCGGCCTTGCCAACCATCCCCTTAGAATCGAGTTGCCAGCGAAACGGCGCGCTTTTCTCGAATGGAATCGGGAATCCGCTCCATCATTTCAATCACATGGCGGGCATGCTCCGGCGGCAGCCCCACAGGCCTGTGATTTTCCAGAGCTTCTATTAAATCCTCTAACGCCCTGCATTGAAAAAATTCCTCCGGCTCCTCCTCTGCCATGGGCTTTAGCCACCCGCGCAGGCCCAGCTCCGGGCGGTCGATATAGACCTCCAGGCCCTCTCCCTCTGCCTCGAAAGAAATCGTCCCCTGGGTTCCATAGATTTCAAAGCCGCCCCGCTTTCCCGCCTTCTGGAAGAAGCCCGTATCCGCTACGCCAATGGTCCCGCCGCCAAAGTCCAGGGAGATAATATAGCCGTCTGGCAGCATGTCTGCCTTGATTTTTCTGCCGTCCAGCGCTCCGGACCGAATGGTTCTCTCCGGCTCCCCAATAGTCGCCATGCAAAACAGCTCCTTCGCCGGCCCCAGCACGGCCGTCAGCTGGTCCAGGGCATGCACGCCCATATCCATCAGCGCGCCGGCGCCTGGCCGGTAAAACCAGGAGGGATCCTCGTCTCGAAACTGAAAATACTCCGGCCCGCCGTGGCTGCATGATATTCTGGCAAAGGTCACCTTGCCAATGGTGCCCTTCTGAATCAAGCTCCGCGCCTTTCTGATAGACGGACGCAGCAGATGCACCGGCGCGCAGGAAAGCCGAACACCCATGGCCCGGGCCGTTTCTATCTGCTCTGTGGCCTCTGCCACCGTAAGCGCAAAAGGCTTTTGCGAATAGACGTGCTTCCCCGCCCGCATCGCTGCCATGTTGATTTCATGGTGCAGCTGAATGGGCGTAATGTTCATAAGGATGTCGAAATCGCAGCGCCTCAGCATCTCCCTATAATCTGTATACCGTTCGGGAACGCCGAAGCGGTCGGCCACAGCGTTGAGCTTTTCCTCTGTGCGGGCGCAGAGGGCGACCAACTCCGCCTGCCTTACTCTGGCCATTTGGGGCAGATACATCGTCTGAGGCCAATTGCCCACGCCCGCCATGGCTACCTTCCATTTTTTCATGTTGTCCCTCCGAGAATGCTTCTGTTTTCATTATAATCCCATTTTGCCTTTTACACAATTTTTTCTTTGACGAATTGGCCTCCTTTCAGAAAAAACCGCCCTGCAGGAGGGCGGCTCTTCCGTTCTATTTCGTCGAGACGATTTTGTAATACGTTCGCGCAGTCAGGCAATAGACAGCGCCGTAGAACAGCGCAAACACGGCAAAGCAGATTAGGATGCATCCAATAAACAGATTGCTGTTCATCAGCTGCAGTGCAGTCATCAGCTTGGAGAGAATGGGGAAGGCGAACGCCACATGCACTCCCGCCGCAATCAGAGGCAGGAAAAATACGGACAACACCTGGGAGTGAATGGCCTTTTTCACCTCGCTCTTGCTCAGGCCCACCTTCTGCATAATCTCAAAGCGCTCCTTATCGTCGTAACCCTCAGACATCTGCTTATAGTAGATAATCAAAACGGCCGCCATAATGAACAGAACGCCTAGGAAAATGCCCACAAAGAATATTCCGCCATAGAGTGCGTAGAGGACGGAGCTCTCCTCCTCCCGGCCCTCTACCGTCCCCGCGAAATCCGACCCACCCAGGGACAAGCTGATAGCATCCCCAGCCTGGATTTGGTCCTCTCGCGGCAAATTCAGGTCAAAGCCATAAACAAATTGGATTTGCGAGCTGTTTTTGCCGTAGACGGCCTCCTGCTCCTGCTCCAGCTGCGCAATAATGTCCATGTCCTGGACGACGATGAAATAGCTGTTCACTAGGTTTTCTGCGTCAAAGCCCATGTGTGGGAAGTCCTCCAGACGCTCCTTCACGTGAAAATTCATGTCAAATATCTGCAAGCTTTCCTCCGAATAGTCCGCCTTGTTCCCATAGATGAGGATTTCATCCCTATCCAGCTCTACTTCCTCGCCGGCAAATCGATTATAATCCTCGAGAGGGATGAAATACAGATTCCGCAGCCTTCCGCTCAATACCTCCCAGGTCTGATTCCAGGAGCCATCCCGCTCCGCCGTCATTACCCCATTTTCCTCCAGGGCAGCGAAGGACAGATAGGTGTAGGCAATCTGGTTTTCCGGGTTTGCGCCAAAAGCCTGGGCTGCCTCGTTTGCCTGCGCCTCCACCTCGTCAGCCTTTTGCCAATCCTCTGCGTTAATAATAATATCCCTCGGATATTGCTGCGCCACAACATCTGCCACGCCGATATACATAGCCGTAGTTACCGAAATTGTCACCAGTACTGCCGTGGACAAAATGCAGATATTGGCCAGTCCCACGGCGTTGCGCTTCATCCTGTAAATCATGCCAGAGACGGTGATGAAATGCTTGGTCTGATAATAGTAGCTCTTCTTCCTCCGCAAGCCCTTCAGCACGGCGATACTCCCCGCTGTAAACAGGCAGTAGGTACCCAAAATCACCAGAATGACTGCGAGGAAAAAGTTGTTGAGCGCCGCAATGGGATCCTGCGTTGTGATGGAGATGTAATACCCTCCCAGCAGCAGAAACGTCCCCAAAATAGCCAGAACCCATTTTGTCTTGGGCTCCCGCTCGCCTACCTGGCCACCTCGCAGCAGGTCTACTGGCTTGGCCTTTTGAATCTGGCGGATATTGCTCAAAAAATTCAGCAGGAAAATACAGCAATAAAGCGCGGCCGCTGCCCCCATGGCCGCCGGCGACAGCGCAAAGCTGATGCTCACCTCTGCGTCCAGTGAGACCATCTGCACAATCAGCAGGGCGCAGAGCTTATGCAGCAAGATGCCCACTACCAGCCCCATTGCCAGGCTGAATACAGAGGTCATTACGGTCTCCCAAAACATCACTCTGGCAATATGCTTTTTCTCCATGCCCAAAATGTTGTAAAGGCCAAATTCCTTTTTTCTCCGTTTGACCAGAAAGCTATTGGTATAAAACAGAAAAATTACGGAAAACAGCCCCACCACAAAGCAGCCAAAGCCTAAAATCGGTATCAGCGCCCCCGCGCCAAAGGCGTTTTCCAGTCCGTCGTCCCGATAGAGGGCACCGATGATATAGAACATGGCAATGCAGCCGATACACGTCAATATATAGGGCAGGAAAATCTTCGCATTTTTGCGCAGATTGGTCCATGCCATTCTGAAATAAAACGCCCTACTCATCGCTTCCACCACCTGTTGCCAGCATAGCCAGCGTATCGGAAATTTTTTGATACATCTCCTCCTCTGCATGGCCTGCCCGGTAAATCTGATGGAATACGCGGCCATCCTTAATAAACATGACCCGCTTGGCGTGGCTGGCCGCTTTGACGCTATGTGTCACCATCAGAATGGTCTGCCCGTCCTCGTTGACGCTGTCAAACAGGCGGAACAGTCCCTCCGAGGCATGGGAATCCAGCGCGCCGGTGGGCTCGTCTGCCAGCACCAGCTTGGGCTGCGTAATCAGGGCCCGCGCCACCGCCGCCCGCTGCTTCTGTCCGCCAGATACCTCATAAGGGTATTTTTCCAAAATATCGGCAATGCCCAGCCGCTTCCCCAGGGGCGCGAGACGCGCCGTCATCTCCTGATAGGACTTTCCCGCCAAAA
>DBGCIZ010000113.1:0-2932 GCA_048355355.1 Christensenellaceae bacterium
AATTAAAAATTTATAGATGTATTTGAGCAGCATATCGCCCTGGTCCACCCCGAAAAGGTCGTTGATGGCCTTGAATTTATCGATATTGATGGAGATGAACAGGTAAGTGCCGGGCGGCGCAGAGCGGATTTTCTTCTGGGCCTCCAGCTGGAACCGGACGGAGCTATAACCACCCGTGACCGGGTCGACAAAGGCCAGCCGGTAATTGCGGCGGTATAAAACAAACAGCAGAATGGACAGGCCGATAAATACCAGCACAATAATGCCGTTGGTAAGCAGGCTCCAGAGATAGAACTGGTCATACAGCTGGCTGACCGTCCCCTCCACCATGGCGATCCAGAGAAAGGTGCCTGGCTGCTCCAGGGGAATCAGGGTGCCCACCCGGTCTGAGCCCGTCTCTACCTCCGGATAGGAGAAATGGACGGTAATGGAGCGCCCCTCTGCCGCTGCTGCGCGAATCTGCTCGATGGTGGCACCATCCTGAAATACGGCATTGACCTCCAAAACGTCGAACAGGCTGGCCTGGTTCAGCTCGGCATGCTCCTCTATCAGCCCCGTCACATAGGGGCTGTTGGAGCGGAGCAAATAGGAGCCGTCGCTTTGAATGAGGTGAAAGAATACGTTGCCGCCGAAAAAGGAGGGGAGCGCCCAGTCTGCCGTCCAGCTTGGCGCGGTGCAGGCGACGACTGCGCCCGCAATCGCATCGCCTTCATACATGGGGACGGCCAGCAAAAATTCATTGCCCCGCGCCGTCGCATGCTGCTCGTCTGCCAGGGTCAGCACGCGCTCGCCCTTCAGGGCGCGCAGAATATCGGGGTTTTGGCTATAATCCACGGAGAGACCGTCCGAGCTGACGCCAGTGCCGTCTTTTTCCAGAATGATAATATGGGTAAAGTCCATCAGCTCTGCCCGGCGCTGCAAAACGTCCATATTGAAGCTGCCGTAGGCTGCCTGGTTATAGACATAGTTGATGCCGACGGACTCCAGAAAATTCAGGCTTTGCTCCAGCCGGTCCTCTACCAGCTGCTTGACACTGGAGGAGAATTCAGAGAAGTATTGATTGGTTTCCCTTTGAATGGTATAGCGAAGCCCTAGTATGCTGAGCACGCAGGAAACGCACACAGCCACGGCCACGAGAATGACCAAAGCGGTAAAGAGACGTACACTGATGCGGCCGGTTCGCTTCACGATGATTTTCCCCCTTCGTGTGTTACACACTTATTATACTTTATTTTTCCCCCTTGGGAAGCCCCAATTCAGGCTGGATATGGGGCGTTTCGGCTATCTGCGCAAAAAAATATCCTGGCAAGGCTAGGGAAAACGCTGATAGAGAAAGATGGGCAAGGGACGGTTGACGAAGGCAGAGCAGAAAAAATCCCACCTGATTTTTTCAGGTGGGATAGCTGCCGCAGAACCCATCGCGACATGGTTACCGTTGATAATATAGATATTTTTTAGCGGCTGCCCGCAAAAAGTTGGTAGCGACAGCGAACCGTCGCGAAGACGTTTACAACCAAGCAGGTGAGCCGAGCGTGACTTTTTGCGGAAAAGGAGGAGCAGCAAGCAAACAAATACCCCATCTCTTAGATGGGGTATTATATGCGGAGCATGCTCCGACGTGGAGCTGACGAGCGGACTTGAACCGCCGAACCTCCTCATTACCAATGAGGTGCTCTACCGACTGAGCTACGTCAGCATAAAAACCACAGATTTCAACCGCCAAGGAAACTTGACAAGAAATAGTATATAATACCCGACTGACGATTGCAAGCATTTTTTTGCAATATTTTTTCCGGCAGTGGATATAGGGGAGAGGAGGACTAGAAATGTAATATTAAAGCGGGAATCAACAAAAAATCTGCCGCAATTCTTTAATATTATTACGAAAATATGAATTTTATATAAAAAGTATTGGATTATTTTATGCAATTGTGTAAAATATTTGTGTGGAATCATAATTTCTAAGCCTTTGTGATAGCATAGCGACATACAAGAGAGGGCAACGAAGATGAGGAAGAAAAGCGGAGGAAGAGTAGGGCGCGCAAGGCGAAACCGCAGGCGACGGGCTATCCGTCTTTCGATTTTATTGAGTTTGGCGGGATGCGTAGCGGGGGTGTGCGCGCTGGGGATGGTGCTGCTGGCCAGCGGAGACCCACAGATGGTGGTGATGCCGACGAGCCGCCCAGTGGAAAAGGAGGTGCGGACAATGCCAGACATGACGCCCATTGCCCTTTCCGCGGCAGGCGACAGCCCAGAGGCATCTATTCCCCTGGTGAATTGGGAAAATCCCATCGATTACGAGCCGGAGGAGCTGGTTCCCGTCAACCTGGTATGCAGCATTGAATATGTAGAAATAATAAATTACCAGCACTTAATTGATAAAACGGCCGGCGCGGCGGCAAACGAGATGTTTCAGGCAGCGACAGAGGAGGGAATTGGCCGGTTTATCATAAACAGCGCATACCGCTCGGTGGAAGCGCAGGAGGTGATTTGGGAGGCCCGAATCAGCAAGAACCCGGATTATGGCAAGAACCCCTTTCAAAACCCGGTGAAGGCTATGCCAGGCAGCTTGAGCGAGCATGCGACGGGGCTGGCAATTGACATTCTGAGCGTAAATCATAATACGGCGGACGATGGCTTCGGCGACTCTGAGGAGGGCCGTTGGCTAGCGGAGAACGCCCATAAATTTGGCTTTATCCAGCGATACCCGCAGGATAAGGAGCACATTACCGGGGTCATTTACGAGCCCTGGCATTACCGCTATGTAGGCGTGGACGTGGCGACGGAAATCTACGAGAGGGGCCTTTGCCTGGAGGAATATCTGGGGCAGGCATAGGGGGCAAATTGTAAAATCTTCAGAGGAGAGTTGAATCTTTTACATTACCGTGATAAAATGCTATCGTATGACTAAAGAAAAGGGTAATGGAAAAGT
>DBGCIZ010000114.1:0-13452 GCA_048355355.1 Christensenellaceae bacterium
TATGCTGGACGAGGCGGAGCGAATGGACCTGGTCACCTGCAATCTGTTTGGACAGATGGGCTATGTGGAGTATGGCTCAGGAGATGAGGTTCTGGCGATTTTAACCCATTTGGACGTGGTGCCCGCGGGAGAGGGCTGGGAGACAGACCCGTTTACGGCTGTGGAGAAAGATGGAAAGATTTATGGCCGTGGCGCTGTGGATGACAAAGGGCCGGCGGTGGCTGCGCTGATAGCCCTTTACGCGCTAAAGGAGAACTGCGTTTCTCTGGGCAAGCGAGTGCGGGTATTTTTTGGCTGTGATGAGGAGAGCGGCTGGGGAGATATCGATTTTTATAAGGAAAATTATCCAGATCCGGAATATGTCATTTCGCCGGATGCCTCCTTTCCCATCATCAACCGGGAAAAAGGAGTGCTCCACCTGCGGGTGACTATGCCGTTGGAGGGAGCGCCTGGCAGCATTGTATGGGCAGACTGCGGGACGAGAACCAATATCGTCCCCAACAAGGCGGAATGCACTGTAAAATGCAGCATGGCCGCGGCGCAAAAGGCTGCGGCGAGGACGAACGGAACCTTTGAGCTGGAAGAAACAGAGTGGAAGGGTGTCCGCATTTTATCGAAGGGAAAGGCAGCCCACGGCTCTCATCCGGCAGAGGGAAAAAATGCCCTAGTGGCGATGATAAAGCTGCTGAAGCGAATGGATTTGGTTCAGGGGGGCATTGAAAGGTTCCTGTTTTTATTGGATAAGCTGGTAGGCGAGAGAATCGATGGCCGTGATTTGGGGATTAAGTGCTCCGACGATCTCTCCGGCGAGCTGACGGTCAATTTGGCCACGCTGAAGGTGAGCAGGGATAGCATTTCCGCTACGATGGACATCCGCTTCCCCATTTCAAAGACGGTGGATCAAATCTATGAAAAGGTCCGGCAGACGTTGGAAAAATACGGCCTCAGAAGCGAGAAGGCCCATTGCCTGGAGCCCCACTACGTAGATGAGGAAAACAGCTTTATCAAGGCGTTGAAGGAGGCCTACGAGGAATGCTTTCAACAGAAGGCCGAGTGCCTCTGCTGCGCCGGGGCGACTTACGCCAGGGCCTTTCAAAATTCAGTGGCCTTTGGCCCAGTGCCCAAGGAGCGCCCGTCTGTGGAGCATGGACCCAATGAATATATTATGGTAGACGATTTGGTCAAGCTGGCAGAGGCGCTGGCCACGGCCATCGTCAAGCTGGCGGGCACGCCGGAGGGAAAGCAGGAGGATTGCTACGGCTGACCGAAGCAGCGCGTAGTTTAAAAATTTTATCACAGGGGAGAAAGATACATTGAAAACGCTGACAAGTGACGAACTGAGAAGACTTTATTTGGAATTTTTTAAGAGCAAGGGCCATGCCGTAATCTCAAGCGCTTCGCTGATTCCGGAGAACGACCCGACCGTGCTGTTTACCACGGCAGGGATGCATCCGCTGGTTCCCTATCTGCTGGGGGAGAAGCATCCTGCGGGAACGAGGCTGACGGATGTGCAGAAATGCGTCCGCACTGGCGATATTGACGAGGTGGGCGATGCCTCCCACTGCACGTTTTTTGAAATGCTGGGCAATTGGTCCCTGGGTGACTACTTTAAAAAGGAGGCTATTGCTTGGAGCTATGAATTCCTGACGGATGAAAAATGGCTGGGAATTCCCAAGGAGAAGCTTTACTTTACCTGCTTTGCAGGGGACGAGACTGCCCCGCGGGATGAGGAATCCTATGGATATTGGCGGGAAATGGGCGTGGAGGAAAGCCACATTTTCTTTTTGGATAGAAAACACAACTGGTGGGGGCCGGCTGGCGTGACGGGACCCTGCGGCCCGGATACCGAGATGTTTATTGACACGGGAAAGCCCAAGTGCTCAGAGGAGTGCAACCCATCCTGTAGCTGCGGAAAATACCTGGAAATCTGGAACGACGTATTTATGCAGTATAACAAGACGGAGAAGGGGACATATGAGCCTCTGGCCCAGAAAAATGTAGATACGGGCATGGGGCTGGATAGAACGATTTGCATCCTTCAGGGCAAGGAATCCGTCTACGATACAGATGTATTCAGCGGCATTTTGGGAAAAATTGAGGAGCTTTCCGGCAAAAAATACGGAGAAAACGAAGAGGAGACCACTGCTTTCAGGATTGTGGCGGACCATATCCGCTGCGCAACCTTTATGCTGGGCGACCAGAAGGGCGTGACGCCCTCCAATGTAGACCAGGGATACGTGCTGCGCCGGCTGATTCGCAGGGCCATCCGCTTTGCCAGCAAGCTGGGCATTGAGGAGGGCAAGCTTTCCGTCATTGCGGAGCAGGTCATTTCTCAGTATAAGGAGGTATACCCGGAGCTGGAGCAGAACAGGGAGCGGATTATCGGAGAGCTGAATCTGGAGGAGGAGAGATTCCAAAAGACCATCAAGCAGGGCATGAAGGAGTTTGAGAAGCTAGTGACCTATTTAAAGACTAAGGTCATCCCGGGGAAGAGCGCCTTCCGCCTTTACGATACCTTCGGCTTCCCCATTGAGTTTACGCAGGAGCTGGCCAAGGAGCAGGGCTTTACAGTGGATATAGAGGGCTATGAGGCGGCCTTTAAAAAGCATCAGGAGCTCTCTCACGCAGGGGCAGAGCAGCGCTTCAAGGGTGGATTGGCTGATACAGGCGTTCAGACCGCGCGCCTGCATACGGCGACCCATCTGCTGTTGGCAGGGTTGAAAAAGATTTTAAGCCCGGATATCCAGCAGAGGGGCAGCAATATTACGGCAGAGCGCCTCCGCTTTGACTTTAATTTCCCTCGGCCCGTGACCAAAGAGGAGTTGGCCCAGGTGGAGCAGTTTGTCAATGACGCTATACAGGCCGGCGTAGACGTAGATTGCACGGAGATGACGCTGGATGAGGCTAGAGCCAGCGGTGCCACGGGAATTTTCGAATCTAAGTACGGCGAAGTGGTGAAGGTATACGATATTCCCGGGTGGTCAAAGGAAATTTGCGGTGGCCCCCATGCGGCCAACACAAAGGAGCTGGGGCACTTTAAGATTAAAAAGGAGCAGAGCAGCAGCGCTGGAGTCAGAAGAATTAAGGCAATTTTGGAGACAGAGGAATAAGAGAAGGGGCAGGGCCGCAAGGCTTCGCCCCTTTTTTAGAGATGATAAAAATGTAGGCTACATTACATACAAATATTACGATGGCGAAAAAATCGTGTGGATATATTTTGAAAGAAATTGCTCTAGTTTTGGCGAAACAAGAGAAAATGGTAAGAATCAATCAAGATAAAGCAAAAGAGTACAGCGATTTAAAAATAGAAAAAGAAAAAACGGGATAAATATTAAAATTAATATAATTATATTAAAAAATTAATATATAATATTACAAAAAAGAAGCGAAAAATTAAATTTGGCCACCCTAAAAGGGTGGCCAAATCTATTGCTTAGTGGTTCTTCAGGAATTCCTCAATCTCTTCCTTATGAGGCATTGCAGGCGCTGTTCCAAACTTGGTGACGGAGAGGCCGGCTACTGCATTGCCGAAGCGAACCGCCTCATAGAGAGGCATGCCGACGGAGATTGCATGGGCAAAGCCGCCGTTAAAGGCATCGCCAGCGCCAGTGGTATCGACCACATTATCCAGACGGAAGGCGGAGACGAATTCATATTTGGTGTCATCCTCGTAAACCAGGCAGCCGCGTTTGCCCATGGTGATGATGACGGTTTTGACGCCCATATCATGGATTTTACCGGCAGCAGCTACGGCAGAGGCATCGTCTACCACGGAGATATTGGCCATATACCCAGCCTCTGTCTCATTAGGCGTAGCATAGGCCACCTTGGAGAGGATTTCCGTGGGGAACTCGTGATAGGGAGCGGGGTTAAACACGACGGGCACATTGTGCTTATTCGCCAGCTCAATGGCGGTGACAACAGCCTCGTTGTTGGTCTCCAATTGCACGACGACGACATCGGATTTGCTGATGATATCCTCGGCAGCCATCACATCGGCCTCCGTAATCTTTCCGCAGGCGCCCGGGGTGACAACAATCATGTTTTCGCTGGTGTCGTCTACCAGAATCAGGGCCGTGCCCGTGGACTCATCGGAGACGATGGGCGTATAATCCAGATTGATGCCCTCGTTGGTGAAATTCTTGACAGCCATACGGCCGAACTCGTCGTCGCCCAGCTTGGTTACCATATTGACCTGGGAACCGGCCCGCGCTGCAGCTACAGCCTGGTTGCCGCCTTTGCCGCCGGGGCCCATCTTAAAGCTTCTGCCGAGAACGGTCTCCCCAGGAACGGGCATATGGGGCGTTTTTGCGGTAAGGTCTACAACAAAACTTCCTACAACAGTAATCATAAGCAAGCACTTCCTATTCTCATTTTTGTGGACACAATAAAACTATGCACATATATATATTATCAAATATCTCAAAGAGAGTAAATGCTTTTCCATTAAAAATTCTATACATTTTGTGAAACAAATTTCTGAAGTGAAGAGGTGTATGCAATAAATTGCAAGGGACGAGGTCTGCTCCATTTTCATGGGGAAAAGTCCTGAATTGTGACAAAACCAGCACAAAATCGTAACGAAAAAGCATCTTGACTTTTGAAGGACAGACGATTATCATAAAATTACGCTATACGATAGTATGACGTTGCAAATGTAAATATTATAAAATATACGAGGCCTTGTAAGGTTAAGTGTTGACATAACGTCATAACGTATGTATAATGTGAAAAAGTCAGGGGGGATTTAGAAAAGAAATTGTGAACAACCCCCTCTAGAAACGAAATGGATTCTAAAGTTTTAAAGCTTAATCATAGATTTATTGGGAAACGCATGGGAAGATTTTAAAAGCTTGTTAGTAACGCGGCTTGCCGCGTTATGCGTCACGGTCGCCTGGCGAGGTAGAAGAAAATTGGAAAGGATGCAGACCTGCCAAGCTAACGGCCGAGGCGAATAAAAAAGCCAATAAAAAATGGAGGTAATTTTATGAAAAAGACATTGGCATTAGTTGTTGCGTTGCTCATGGTAGTAATCGCAGCCGTCAGCTGCTCGGCTCCTGCTGAGACGTCTGAAGCTCCTGCTTCCGAGGCTCCTGCTTCTGAGGCTCCCGCTTCTGAGGCTCCGGCATCCGAAGCTCCTGCATCTGAGGCTCCGGCATCCGAGGCTCCCACTGAGTCTGCTGCTGAAGGAGGCTCTGGTCTGCCCGAGGTTAGCGACGAGGCTACTTCTCTGGAAGAGCCCCTGGACATCGCTGTTATCATCAAGGCAACTGACTCCGATTTCTGGCAGTACATGCTGGTAGGCGCTCAGAACTACCAGGCTGACTTCCCGGATAGAGTAAAGGTTACCACTTATGGTCCTCCGTCTGAGGCTGACATCGACCAGCAGGTTCAGATTCTGGAGCAGGTCATCACCACCAAGCCGGATGGTATCCTGATTGCTTCCACCAGCTCTGATGCTGCAAACGCTGGTATCGAGTCTGCTATGAGCCAGGGTATCCCCGTTGTCACCGCTGACAACCAGGTTACTACTGACCAGTATGTAACTCACCTGGCTACCGACAACCTGGCTGCAGGCGCTATGGCTGCTGATCAGTTCGTAGCTACTCTGGAGGAGCGCGGCGTTGAGCTGGAAGGTACTGTTGGTCTCGTTTCTGCTATGGCTGCCGTGCAGGTTCTGACTGACAGAGAAGATGGTTTCGTTCAGAGAATGGCCGAAATCGCTCCGAACATCACGGTTTTGGAGAAGCAGTATGCTGATTCCGATATCGCTAGAGCTCTTGAGCTGTGCGAGAACATCTACACCGCTAACCAGGATACACTCCTCGGTATCTTCGCTTCCAATAACCAGACTGGTGATGGTCTTGCAAGATTCATGACCGAGAGAGACCTGGGCGACAAGCTGGTCGGCATGGTGTTCGACTCTGACCCGGAAGAAATCACCGCTATCGAGAACGGCCACCTGGTTGGCACCGTTGTTCAGAACCCCTATAGCATGGGTTATGACGGCGTAAACGTGCTCTA
Source organism: Christensenellaceae bacterium (assembly GCA_048355355.1). Taxonomy (GTDB): domain Bacteria; phylum Bacillota; class Clostridia; order Christensenellales; family Christensenellaceae; genus DBGCIZ01. The sequence goes on from DBGCIZ010000114.1 coordinate 6,025, forward strand.
TGAGTACATCGTTAACGACATGCAGTTCGAGAAGTACTATGACACCGGTGTTACAGTTGTAACGGCTGAGAACATCGAGAGCGAAGAGGTTCAGAATCTGCTGGATCCCTACAGACTCAAGAGATACTAAACCGAAGGTAACAATATAACGTTGCTCAACGTTAAGTAAGACATGTGGTACGGGAGACGCAATGTCTCCCGTATCCAATATTGATAGGTTGTATATATTATTTGCACCAATAGAGGCAGAAGATATCATGAACTGTCGGGCTGTTCCAGAAATGGTGCGGCAGTTTGGAAATGTCGAAAGGAATGTTTACACATGGGAATTGAACAAAAAGAAGTCGTAAGAATGGAAAACATTGTGAAAGAATTCCCGGGAGTTAAGGCCCTCAAGGGTGTTAACTTCGATCTCAAAGCAGGTGAAGTACATGCGCTGGTCGGCGAAAACGGTGCAGGAAAGTCAACGCTGATAAAAATTCTGATGGGCGTTTATCCGGCCACATCAGGCGATATATATCTTGAGGGAAAAAAGGTCAAGTTTAAAAATCCGCAGCAGGCCCGGCAGATGGGCTTAGGCGCTGTTTATCAGGATATCAGCATGGCGCAGCATTTATCTGTGGCTGAGAACTTTTTCTTGGGCGAGCTTCCGAGAAAAGGCGGGTTTATCGAATGGGGAAAGATTAATAAGATTACGGCAGAGACGCTGCGCGACCTGAACATCAACGTGAATCCCAAATCCAAAGTGAAGGATTTAACGGTAGGGCAGCAGGAAATGGTTACGATTGCGAAGATTGTGCATCAGAACGCGAAGGCCATCATTTTCGACGAGCCGACAGCTCTGTTGGCAAATGAAGAAGTTCAGTTGTTGTTTGATTTGATTGACACTCTGAAAAAGCGCGGAATCGGAATCATCTATATTTCTCACCGTATGGAGGAAATCTTCAAAATCTGCGACCGTGTTACTGTCTTCAAGGATGGTACTTATGTAGATACCGTTAATGTGTCCGACATTGACCAGGATAATCTGGTAAAGATGATGGTCGGCAGAGATATCGAGGATATGTATGGCATCCAGAAGGGCGCGATTGGCGAGACAGTTCTGAAGGTTGAGAACCTGACGAGCAAGGGTGTCTTTGAGAACATCAACTTTGAAGTGAAGAGGGGCCAGATTGTCGGTATGTTTGGCTTGGTAGGCGCTGGCAGAACAGAGGTTTGTCGCGCAGTTTTTGGCGCTGACCGGTATGATTCTGGCAACGTATATATGAATGGCAAAAAGATTGTCTGTAAAAAACCCATGGATGGCATGAAGCACAGCATCGCGTTCCTGACGGAGGATAGAAAAAGAGAAGGCCTGTGCTTGGGAATGTCTGTGGAGTTTAATACAAACATGGCCTCTTATGATATGATATCCAAAGGCGGTATCATCAACCTGAAAAAGGAAAAGGGAAGAGCGAATCAGTACGTGGAAGCGATTCGTGTAAAGACGCCTTCTCTGAAGCAGAAGTGCAAAAACCTTTCTGGTGGTAACCAGCAGAAGGTGGTTATCGCGAAATGGCTTTGCAGAGACAGCGATTTGTTTATTTTTGACGAACCCACCGTCGGTGTAGACGTAGGCGCCAAGGTTGAAATTTACAAGCTGATTGAGCAGCTAATCAATCAGGGTAAGGCTGTCATTCTGATTTCGTCCTATTTGCCTGAGGTTATGGGTCTGGCAGACGAGATGATAGTTATGTCAGAGGGTAAACAGATGGCAATTTTGGATAAAGAAGAATTCTATGCTGAAGATGGCAAGCTGGATGAAGAGCGGGCATTGAGGCTTGCTTCTGGTATTGCTTAAATGAAGTAAGGAGGAAAATACAAATGGAAGAGGCTAAAATGCCAAAAACAAATTGGTTGAAAAGGTTAATGTCTGGCTATGGCATTGTATTGATTGTATTGATTGTCATTATCTTGGCATTGTGGATTTCAACTGACACTTTCATCACTTATGACAATATTTATAATCTGCTTAGATCTTCAGCAGTAAATGGTATTGTTGCTCTGGCAATGACATTTGTTATTGCAACAGGAGGTATTGACCTTGCCGTTGGTACAAATGTAGGCCTTTCTGGTATGATTGTAGCATTGCTGACTGCAGAGGCTGGAATGAATATGTGGCTGGCAATGATTATCGGACTTGTTGCATGCGGCGCTATAGGTCTGCTGACAGGCGTTCTAATCCACGATGGTAAGCTCCCGCCTTTTATCGCAACCATGGGTATTATGACGATTACCAGAGGCGCTATCATGTTGATTTCCAATGCGAGAATGATTTCTGGTCTACCGGAAGAATTTACAGATATTGGTCAGATCACCTTGGGAATACCGGTAACGGATGCTGAGGGCGCGACGACAACCTATGGTTTGCCCCTTATGGCGCTGATTTGGATTGTGTTCATTGTTATCTGCTTCTTGATTATCAAATACACGAGATTTGGCAGAAATGTGTTCGCGATTGGTTCTAACGAAGAGGCAGCAAGACTGTCTGGTATCAATGTAAGAACCAACATCTATGGGACGTATGTTTGGTCTGCTTTGCTCTGCGCGCTGGGTGGTATTCTGCTGACAGCTAGAATGGCGAACGGTATTCCTGGTTTGGGTGATGGCTACGAAATGGATGCTATCGCAGCGGCAGTTGTCGGCGGCGCAAGCTTGAGCGGTGGTGAAGGCTCAATCGGCGGTACGGTTGTTGGTACTTTGCTTATTGCAATCATCAGAAATGGTGGTACGTTGCTGGGCTGGAATGCACAGTTGCTGGAAATCATCGTCGGCGCATTGATCATCGTTGCAGTGCTGCTGGATAAGGTGAGAAAGAAATAAGTAAAGACGAGAAAAAGAGCGGCTAAGCTAGCTGCTCTTTTTTTATACTGCGAGCTAGCTGATTTGCAAAATAAAACATAGCATGATACAATGAGACGAAGGAAATGTAGATTTTGCAATGAGCAAGGTTTGAGGAATATGAGGGAAATTTATTTAGATAATGCGGCGACGACCAGGCCGCTGGCTTCTCTGGCGGAGCTGTTTCAAAGGCATATGCAAACGGATTGGTATAATCCGTCGGCCATGTACCCAAACGCAGTTCGCATGGAGGCGGAAATCAATCGGGCAAAAAAGGTTTTGCTGGACGTAGTGCGCGGCGAGCAGTTGATTTTTACATCCGGAGGCACAGAGAGCGCTAATACAGTTCTGTTTGGCGGCTACCGGAAGCTGGGAGGAAAAAGGCAGCATTTTATCACATCAGAATATGAGCATCCGTGCGTCTATGAGGCGATGAAGACACTAGAGGGGCAGGGCCATAGCGTTACCTATGTGCGTCCAGGGAAGTCCGGGCGGATTGAGCCTGAGACACTGGCTTCTTTGGTGCGAGAGGATACAGCCTTGGTCAGTATTATGCATGTGAACAACGAAACGGGCGCAGTGAACGACATTGTGGAGTTGGCCCGGCGGGTAAAACAGGCGAATCCCCAGACTTTGTTTCATGCAGATGGTGTGCAAGGCTTTGTAAAATGCCCTTTCTTTATAGGAGGGTCGCAGGTGGACTACTATTCGGCTAGCGCTCATAAACTGCACGGAATTAAGGGGACTGGCGTGCTTTTTTACAAAAAGGGAGCACCCCTCGCGCCTTATCTCATTGGCGGAGGGCAGCAGATGGGAATGCGCAGCGGGACGGAAAACACCTTTGGCATTATGGCCTTTGCCCATGCGGTGCAGGAATATGCCAAGGCGCAGAAGCAGATTGATACACATATGAGGGCATTGCGGGAGAGGCTGCTAAGCAATCTAGCTCAGATAGAGGGCATGCAGGTGCTCTCTCCGGAGGATGGCGCGCCATATATTTTAAATGTCTCTTTTCCGGGAATGCGGGGCGAGGTGTTGCTCCACGTGCTAGAACAGCAGGGTATTTCCATCGGGACAGGCTCTGCTTGCTCCTCAAAAAAAGGAAGAATGAGCAGAACCCACCAGACTCTAGGCATCCGCCCAGAGATTGCGGAAGGCGCAGTTCGCATCAGCTTCTGCAAGGACAATACGCTGGAAGAGATGGATATTACGGCGGAGGAAATCAAAGAGGCTCTGAAAAAATACAGGGGATTGATTAGGAGATAGTATGGTTATTTTAGTACGATATGGGGAAATTTTTTTGAAGGGATTAAACCGGCCCTATTTTGAAAAGCTGCTGCTGCAGTCGATTCAGACGAAGTTGCGAAGCTTTCAAGGCGTCTCGGTGGAGCGAGGAGATGGGAGATACTATGTGCGCGGCTTTGCCGAGGAGGAAGCTGGCGCAGTCATGGAAGCGCTGACCAAGGTGTTTGGCGTCCATTCCATTAGCCCGGCTGTTGAGACGGAAAAGGAAATCGACGCAGTATTTTCCGCGGCAGAGAGCGAGGTGCGGCAGTATCTGGCGAAATATAGGCTGAATGCGGCAACCTTTAAGGTGGAGACAAAGCGCTCGGACAAGCGATTCCCCATGGGGAGCTATGAGATTTCCCGAGAGGCAGGCGCCTATCTGCTGGAGCATGTGCCTGGCCTGACAGTGGATGTCCATCAACCTCAGTTTCAGGTTCATATTGAAATTCGGGAGAAGGCATATGTGTATGTAGACGTCATTCCTGGGCAGGGAGGAATGCCCTTGGGCTCGAATGGCAAGGCAATGCTGCTTCTTTCCGGTGGAATCGACAGCCCGGTAGCAGGATATATGATAGCAAAACGTGGGGTTACGCTGGATGCAGTACACTACCACAGCTTTCCATACACCAGCGAGCGGGCAAAGGAAAAGGTTTTGGAGCTGGCCAAGCTGATGACAGAGTATACGGGCCCAATTCGTCTGAATATCGTCTCCTTTACGGAAATTCAGATGGAAATCTACGAAAAGTGTCCGGAGGAACAGCTGACCATATTGATGCGCCGCTTTATGATGAAAATTGCAGAGCGGCTGGCGAAAAAAGCGAAGGCTAAGGCATTGGTTACAGGGGAAAGCATCGGCCAGGTTGCTAGCCAGACGATTGAGAGCCTTCATGTGACCAATAGCGCGGTAGAAATGCTGGTGTTCCGCCCGCTAATCGGCATGGATAAGATTGAAATTATGGAACGGGCGAAGCAGATTCATACATACGACACGTCTATCCTGCCTTATGAGGACTGCTGCACCGTATTTGTCCCCAAGCATCCGGTGACGAAACCGGATTTGGAAAAAATCGTCGCCTCAGAGCAATTGCTGGATGGCGAGGCCCTGATTCAGAGGGCGCTAGATACAGTGGAAACAGTGCTAATCAAATGAGAAGGGGGCGGCGCAGGCCATGCGCTGCCTTTTTGAAGCTATAGACAGAAAAAGGGAGACGGCCATGAACCGGGAGAATTATCAGCGCAGGCTGGAGGAGCGCTTGGCGCAGCTGAAGGGCAGCCGGCCCCGGCTGCTGCTGCACGCCTGCTGCGCCCCATGCAGCACCTATGTGCTGGAATATTTGACACAATATTTCGCCATTGACGTGTTTTTTTATAATCCTAACATCCACCCGAGGGAGGAATTTCTGCTTCGGCGAGACGAGGCAGAGTGCCTTTGCGGCCAGATGGGAGCGGGATTTCTATGCCCCGGCTATGAGAGCGAGAGGTTTTTTCGCGCTGTCCAGGGAATGGAGGCGGAGCCAGAAGGGGGAAGACGCTGCAAAGTTTGCTATTGGCTGCGCTTAGAGGAGACGTGCAAAAGGGCCCTAGAGGGCGCCTACGATTTTTTCACAACCACGCTGACCATTAGTCCGCTAAAAAATGCAGAGACGCTGAACAAAATTGGGCGAGAGCTGGAGGAGCAGTATGGAGTGGCGTTCCTCCCATCGGACTTCAAAAAAAAGGGAGGATACCAGCGCTCGCTGGTCCTCTCCCGTGAATACGGACTATATCGCCAAAACTACTGCGGATGCTGCTTTTCCCGGCGGGGTGACCGAGCCTCCGAAGGGCCCGCGCCCTCAAGAGGAGTGTAGATGACAGTAGCGGAGGCGGAGGAAGAGCTGCCCGAAGCGGCGGGGCTGCCGGCGCTGGCGGAGACGGTCACCTCGTAAAGCTGGGCGGTAGAGATATCCGCCTCATAGTCCTGCAAGGAGACCATACTGCCCGTGCCCTCCAGAGTGCCCACAAGAACGGCGCTGCCATTGCTTTGCCGATAGACCTGATAGGTCAACCCCTGCTGGGATGAGAAGGAAATGCTCAAATATCCAAACTGGTCGACTGCCGCGCTGAGATTTTCCGGGGGCGACACAGTAATATATTCAGCAGACTGGGTGGGCAGATTGGCCAGGGTGAAATATTCCGTCACCCGCTGGTCCTCCGGTGTGGAGGGGCTGGCGAGGCGAACCTCATAATAGGAATCCAGATACTGCTGGTCGATTTCCACGGCGGCAATGCCGGGAGGAATTTGGAAATCGGTTCCCTCCTTGCCGTCGTAAAGGGCGGAGAATACCTTGGCGGAAAAATCGGCAGGGTAGGTGCCGCCGGTGACTCCCTGGGGGAGGGAATGCTCGTCGTCTGTTTTGTCGAAGCCCATCCAGCAGCAGACGATATACTGAGAATTATAGGAGACAATCCACGCGTCTTTATTGTTCGTCGCATCGTCATAAGTGCTTGTGCCCGTTTTGGCTGCCAGAGGAATTCCCTCTATGGCAGCTCTTTTTGATGTTCCGTATTCTACGGAGGAGGTCAGCATGGAGGAGACAAGGTAGGAGGTCTCAGGGGAAAGGACGTTATAGCGCTCCGCATCTGCTTCGTAGACAACGTTGCCATCCCTGTCTACGATTTTGGCAATACAGTAGGGAGAGGTATAGTAGCCGCCAGAGGCAAAGGGCATATAGGAGCCGCAAAGTTCCAGCGGCGTGACGCCGGTGGTGAACCCGCCCAGGGCAAGGGAAAGGTTTTTGTCCTTCTCCTCAAAGGGGATGCCCACAGAGGAGGCATAGCTCTTGCATTTGGCGACAGTCAGCTCGTTTAGCAGGCGAACCGTAGGGATATTGACGGAATAGGCGACTACGTCACGCAAGGTGAGCCATCCACGATAGGTGCTGCCGGAATTTCTGGGGGCATAGCCGCCGAAGTTTTCCGGCTGGTCCAGCAAAAAGGAGGTGGTGGAATAGCCCCCGTATTCTATGGCAGGGGCAAAGACCATCACCGGCTTGATGGCAGAGCCAGGCTGGCGTCGCATGGAGGTAGCCCGGTTAAAGGCCAAACGGGTGGTATGCTCTCGTCCACCCAAAATAGCGGAAATACCGCCTGTCTGCGGGTCTAGAATGACAGCGGCGCACTCTGTAATGCTGCCATCTGCCGCATTTTCGGGAAAGAGGGAGGAGTCTTCCGCCAGCTCCTCCAAAATTGCCTGGGAGTCTTGGTCCAGCGTCGTGTAGACCT
>DBGCIZ010000115.1:0-3240 GCA_048355355.1 Christensenellaceae bacterium
GGATGAGCTCCACGTTGATTTTCCGAGCGGCGCGCACACGGGGGCTATTGGTCTTAACCACCATGCCCTCCTCTACGGGATTCACGCAAGCCGCCACCAGCTTTTTGCAGTTTTCCAGCTCTACTGTACAGACGCGGCAGGCACCAATTTCATTGATATCCTTTAAATAGCACAGGCTGGGAATATGGATGCCCGTGGCAGCAGCTGCGTCCAAAATGGTCGTACCGTTTGGCACGGAGACCGGGATGTTGTCGATTGTCAAGTTTACCATTCGCGGTTCCTCCCTCCTTTAAATACTCCGAAGCCGAAGTGGTCGCACCGGAGACAGCGGCGGGATTCCTGCATGGCCACTTCCTCGGTGAAGCCCTCCTCCATAAGGTCGAAATTCTCCTTGCGATCCAATGCGCTGCACATGGGAAGCTCGGACCTGCCGCAGGAGGGGCGGTTTTCCAGCCGTGCGGCAGGAATTTCCACGTCCACTGTGATTTTATGGGAGTAACCCAGATATTCATCGATGTTGGCGGCAGCCACCTTGCCGGCTGCAATGGCCTTGATGACAGTAGCCGGGCCCGTAACGCAATCGCCGCCGGCAAAAATGCCGTTGTTATTTTCAATATCGCCGCTGGAAAGAGCCGCGATGACGCCCCGCTTAATGGGCACGCCAGCCTCCTTAAAGTGAGTGCTTTCAATGCCCTGACCAATGGCGACGATGATAATATCCGCCTCCACCCGCTGCTCGGGAAGGTCAGCCTGAACGGGAGCAGGCCTGCCGGCGCTATCTACCTTGCCTACCTTCTGGGGCTGCACCCAGAGGGCCACAGCATCGCCATTTTCATCTGCTTCTACCCGAATGGGGGCCATCATGGTCAGCAGCTCGGCGCCCTCAGCAATGGCGCCCTCTACCTCTTCCGCAAGGGCAGTCATATCTGCCTGGCGACGACGGTATGCCACGCTGACACGCTCAGCGCCCAGACGGATAGCAGACCGGGTGACATCCATGGCCACATTGCCACCGCCGATGACGACAACCTTTTTACCGGTGAAATCAGGCATATGCCCGTCGCCAATGGCGCGGAGCATTTCCACCGCTGAAATGACGCCGCGGGAGTCCTCGCCGGGGATGCCAACCTTTTTATCTACATGGGCGCCAATGGAGATATAGATGGCGTCGTATTCCCTACGCAGCTGGGCAAGGGGAATATCCGTGCCCACAGAAACATTGGTATGCACTTCAACCCCGGTAGAGAGAATGACGTCGATATCCTTTTGCAGCTCCTCCCTTGGCAGACGGTAGCTGGGGATGCCATAGCGCAGCATGCCGCCCAGAGATTGCCGCTTTTCGTATACGACGGCGTGATGTCCCATCAGGGAGAGATAATATGCGGCAGAAAGCCCGCCGGGGCCTCCGCCAATAATGGCAACCCGTTTGCCCGTGCTGGGCGCGCAGGGCGGCGCGGGCACGTCCCCCGCATGGTCAACCGCATAGCGCTTCAGGCCGCGAATGTTGACTGGACCGTCTATCATATTCCGGCGGCAGCGTGCCTCGCAGGGATGCTCACAGACCAGACCACAGGCGCCAGGGAAGGGATTATCCTTCCGAATCAGGCGGACGGCATCCGCATAGCGCTTTTCTGCAACAAGGGCCGCATAGCCGGGAATATCCACACCGGCGGGACATAGCGCTACACAGGGCACAGGCTGATTCAAATTACAGATGCAGCGCCCGTTTTTCACATGCTCAACGTAGTCATCCCGGAAGCCGCGGACGCCTTTCAGGACCATATCCGCTGCCTTATAGCCGATGGCGCAATCTGCCGTATCGGAGATGACCTGGGCTGTCGTTTCAATAAGATCAATGGTTTCCATCGTAGCGTTGCCATCAAGCACATCCTCAATCAAATGGGCCAACTGCTTCAACCCGATTCGGCACGGGCTGCATTTGCCGCAGGTTTGAGAGTGGCACAGCTTGAGAAAGGACAGCGCTAAATCCACGGGACATAGCCCGGGAGGGCTGGCCACAATTCTGCGCTCAAGGTCTCTGTACAGCTCTTCCACGACCATCTGGGAGTGGCTGAGCGTGTAAAATTCCAATCTGCTCATTTCATTCCTCCTAAAATTAAATTAAAAAATCCGGGTAGTGAAGTATCGCTGGAACTCAGATTTTCAGTACATTTTAGTATAACTCCTCGTCCAGCATATAAAAGATAGCATACAACCAAGAGTATTTATACTATTATGATACAAGTAATATCCTATCACAAATGGCGTTTAGATTCAATGATTCTCTTGAGAAAAAAGTGTCAATTTTTCGTTGAAATTATTGTAAAAAATGTAATGTTATAATTTGGCGACAAAAACTGGCGAAAGGAAAAACAAAATGGCTCAGCACTTGACAGACCAAAATTCTTATAGTAAACTAATATCAGTTAGATAAAGCTAACTTAAAAAGGAGTGATATGATATGGGTGAGTGGAATCTTGCTACGATTTTGATTGGCTTGGGTGTATTGGCTATTGTGGCGTTGGTGATTGTCAAGCTAATAAAGGATAAAAAGAAGGGAAAGCATACCTGCGGAGGAGGCTGCGTAGGCTGCCCGAATTCAAGCGCGTGCCATAAATCATAAAAGGGACGGCGGCAAAAGAGCCGTCTTTTTTATTGAAAAAGAAATTCTGGGAGAGTGCGCAATAAAATTATCATTTTAATTTCGTTTTTTTCGTAAAAAGAAAAAATAGTATTGACGAAAGAGGCGATGTTGGATTACAATGAGGCATAAAGACGGCGATAATTCTGACAGAAAGGGAATGGAGACGATGACGTCCGGAATATACGGAGATAAGAAACAGCGCACCAGACGGGCCGCAATTCTCGATTTGCTGGAGAGGGACGCAAAGCTGCGCGTAACGGACTTGAGCGAGGCTTTGAACGTTACGACAGTGACCGTGCGAAAGGACTTGAGCGAACTGGAGCAGGAGGGCCTGCTGAAGCGAGTTCATGGAGGAGCAGTCATTACCAGGCAGCCTCAGGATAATAAAAATCTTGTGGAGAGAAAAAGCTTTAAAAGCGAAGAAAAGAAAAAAATAGCAAAGGCGGTGGCCGATTTGATTCAGGAAGGAGACTCCCTGATTATCAACGTGGGCTCAACCTGCGCCTATATTTGCGATGAGCTGAAGCAAAAGCGCAGCCTGATTGTGATTACCAATGCGCTGCATATTTTAAATGCCCTGGCCGTCAATCCTAACA
>DBGCIZ010000116.1:0-2157 GCA_048355355.1 Christensenellaceae bacterium
ACCATCAGCTCCGGCAGCGTCGTCCCGATGCTGACCACTGTGGCGCCGATGAGCATTTCTGAGACGTGGAACCGCTGGGCCAGGCGCACCGCCACGTCTACAAACAGGTTGCTGCTGACCACCAGAATCACCAGCCCTGCGACAAACAGCAAAATTGCCATGGTATCCCCCCTGCATATGGTTTCACTGTATGTATATGCAGGCGTTGTCCCGTTTAGCGCTATCCAGCCACAAAGGCCACTTTACGCAATTTTGACCGCCCTCTTACAGTTTTTCGCCAAAAAATCTCTAAAATTATCGTGAGGAGGTACTCATATGGGCAAGGTGCAGCGCAAGAAAAAATCGTCCGGCGTGTTTTTAGCGCAGATTTTTCCTTTTTTCATGTTTTTTGGCGCACTTTATGGCCTTATATACTGCTCTCTGCAAATTGCAGATGCCTTTCAATTACATGCTTCTTCTATTCCATGTCAAGGGATTGTGACGCAGTTGCATCGCACCCGCGCCGGAGACACCTCCGATCGCTATTCTGTCTCGCTTCGATACACTGCCGCCGGCTCCGTTTATGAAGGCAGCTCGGCAATCACCTGGCAGGAAATGCAGGCACTTGGCGAGGGTGACGTGATTCCCGTCTACGTTTCGCCGGATAATCCGCAGAATTGCCAGGCATTCTCTCCCTTTCATTTTTGGCGGCATTGCTTTCTTGCGCTATTGATGGGCGTTGTATGCCTGTTTTTTGCCATTGGAGGCATGTGTCTAGTCCTTTCCAATCTAAAAAAGACTTTATCCGAAGCGTTTCGTCTCAATAAGGAGAACTCAGTTTATGGATTTTGAATCTGCCATGTCTCAGCTGCACAAAAGCCCTCCCACTGCCGCCGCCTTTGTCGCCGACGTTCTGCCCTGGCTACTTCCTATCGTCATCGTCCTGGCCGTCATTCTCCCTTTTATCGTTTCCTTTTCTCGCTTTCGGCGTCGCCATGGCAGGAAGAAGCAATGCACGGCCCCGGCCATCGGCTTTATTGCCTCTATCCGGCAGACGGGCCTCTATGTCAACGAAAATCCGCAGCTTCTCATCTCTCTGAATGCTCTGGATGAAAACGGCAAGATGTTTCAAACGGCCATCCAGCAGATTGTCCCCTTGAGTCAGCTTTCTCAGTTCAGCCCCTCTGTCGCCCTGAAGCTTCGATACGACCCTGCCAATCCCGCCTTCGCTATCTCGGATCCATCCCTTGATGCAGGGCTCGCTCAGGATATTATGGATCGCTACCAGTGCGCCAGGCATCCGGACAGCCTTTGCTTAGAGGAGCGCCGTGAAATTCGCGCCAACGGCGTTTTGCGCAAAGCCCTGGTGGAAAATATCCGTCTCACCGGAAAAGAGGAGGGCGGCGATGTGGAGGCAGAGGTTACCATGCGTTTCCCCGGTGGCGAGGCGGAGGATTTGGTCGTCCGGCGCACCATGTATCTCAGCGACCAGCAGCTGGACCAACTCATTATCGGCCGTTACGTCACAGTGCAAGCTGTGCCCGGACGAGAGCATCTCTTTGCTTTTGCCTTCCCCATCTCCACCTATACCATCCCTTCTTGAGAAAATTCCCCGCAGGAGACGGACAGTTCTGTCTGCCCCTTTTGTTACAGTCTCTTTCGCTCCAGCTCCATTACGGCCCGCTCCGTGCTGCTGGTCCAGGTGGTGCGGAAGCCCTCCAGCGTGCCGCTGTAGCCGTGGCGCTCGATAATAAACTGGCGGTATTCCTCCAGGGCCCGGCTGCTTTTCCGCCGCCGCAGGCTGTTAAGCCCTGCCCGCAGCTGCGCCCGGTCTGCCGGCCTCTCTCCCCGCCAGTATCGGGCCCGGACGGCTCTGGCCTGCCCCTCCGGAATGGTGGCCAGGCATTGCTCCAACGCCTGATGGAGCTGGTCCGCAAAGATTCTTTCCTCCGCGTCCCGCAGGCCCTGCTCCGCGCCGGCATCCTCCAGCGTTTCCCCCAGGGTGACGCCGCCGGCCACGGGCTGCTCCATGCTGACGCACCTGGCCGCCCGCCTGCCGCCGCCCGCTGCCGCGCTGAACCGCTTTTTCATGGGGTATTTTAAATAGGCCAGAAGGGCGTAGCCCTTGCCCTCGTCATAGGCTGCTACTGCGTCCACCAGAGCCAGATAGCCCTCCTG
>DBGCIZ010000117.1:0-2213 GCA_048355355.1 Christensenellaceae bacterium
CCCCATAAACAGCCCTACCGCCATAGCGCAAAGGGCATTGTATACCATATGGGTGCCCGGCGCCGGCACAAACAGCTCTTCCCTGCCCCTTTGCCAGACGGCCGTGAACCGAGTTCCCTCCAGCCCTTGGGGCTTCAAATCCTCTGCGTAAAGGTCATTGTAATTCTCCAGGCCAAAGGTAACCACGTCCCGGCGGGACTTCTTCAAGGTAATCAGCTTGTCGTCATCCCCATTGACCAGCACGCGCCCTCCCTCCTTCATATAGGCAAGCATCTCCGTCTTGGCCCGCAAAATGCCATCCCGGGATTTTAAATGCTCAATATGGGCCGTCCCAATATTGGTAATGACGCAAAAATCCGGCCGAACCACCTTTGCCAGGCTGGCAATTTCTCCAAAATGGTTGGTTCCCATTTCAATAACCGCAGCCTGATACGTATCGTCCAGCCGCATCACCGTCAGGGGAACGCCAGTCTGATTGTTGAGATTCCCCTCTGATTTCAGTGTGCGGAACTGGCGGGAGAGCACGCTCCAAATCATCTCCTTTGTCGTGGTCTTGCCCACGCTGCCCGTTATCCCCACGGTTTTAATGGGGAACAGGCTCTTATAATACTCGGCAATGGCCTGAAAGGCGTCCAAGGTGGAATCTACCAGAATATAGGGCTGGCTACCCTCCAGCTCCCGCTCGGTCAGCGTGGCTACTGCCCCAGCCCCAAAGGCCCGGCTAATAAATTCATGGCCGTCAAACCGCTCGCCCTTGATGGGGACAAACAAATCCCCCGGCTGCACCTTTCTATCGTCAATGGCTACGCTATGCACCTCTGCCGCTGGGTCTCCGTTTACCAGCCTGCCGCAGCAGCATTTTGCAATATCTCCCAATCGAAACTGTTTCATGGCTTTATCCCTCGTATTTCTTCATGGACAGCCTGACAATCCTGTCGCAAAGCTCCTCGTACGAAATCCCGGCAGCAGCAGCCTCCTGGGGCAGCAGGCTGGTTGGGGTCATGCCGGGCAGCGTGTTCACCTCTAGGCAGCAAAGGCTTCCATCCGCCGCCAAAATGAAGTCCGCCCGTGCGTAAACCGCCAGCCCCAGGGCCCGGTAGGCTGCCTCTGCTGCCTGCCGCAGGATCCTATCCTCCTGCTCTGTAATATCCGCCGGGCAAATTTCCCGGGTCCAGCCTGGCTGGTATTTGTGGGCGTAGTCGTATACCCCGCCTTTGGGGCAAATCTCAATGGGGGGCAGGCCCTGGCCATCCAGCACGCCGACGGAAAATTCCCGCCCCTCGACGAATTTCTCCACCAGAACCTGGCTTTCATACTGAAAACAGTCTGCCATCGCCTGCTCTAGCTCTGCCCTGCTTCTTACCACAGAAACGCCGATGCTGGAGCCGCCAGAGCATGGCTTCACCACGCACGGAAGCCCCAGGGCGTCTGCCTCTGCCAGGCTCTCTCCCCTAGTGAACACCCTGCCCTCTGCCGTAGGAATCCGGTTCTGCCAGAAGAGCTCCTTGCTGACCCATTTATGCATGGCCAGGGCGCTGCCCAGGTAGCCCGTGCCCGTGTAGCGAATGCCCATGACGTCAAACAGGGCCTGCATTTTACCATTTTCCCCGTCCTCGCCATGCAGGCCCAGATACACCATGTCCGCCTGCTGGCAGAGGGGGATGATATTCTCCCCAATGTCTCCCCAGCCGCTTTCTCCCCGCCGGGCCCGGACCTCCGCTAAATTCGGCGCCGTCTCTGCCACAGAAACGCTTTCTATCTGGTCCCCATGGTCAAAAACGTCTGCCGGAATTTCCGGCAGGCCAAAAAATGAATCCGCCAGAACTACCTGATGCCCTTTTGCGTAAAGGGCAGCCGCCACCTTGGCGCCGGAGGACAGAGAGACCTCCCGCTCTGTGCTGATTCCCCCCGCTAAAACAACGATTTTCATTGCAACTATTCCGCCTTAAACTTTTTTCTTACGCTATATTATATCACAGCTTTATTATTATGCCATAAAAATGGGCCCCTTGCCATATTGCCCATGTAAATTCCCTGAAAAAAGGAACACGCCAGCCCGCCCCTCTCTTGCGCAGAGCAAGAAAAAAACCGCCGAAGCGGTCTTTTTTTTGTTTAATTGTTTCTCGAGCCCTCTACTACCTTGGGCGGCACATGCTTGAACAGCGCGCTGACCGTCACGCCCTCGTGAATCCGCAGGACTGCCTCTGCAAACA
>DBGCIZ010000118.1:0-7442 GCA_048355355.1 Christensenellaceae bacterium
CGATCGCATCCACTATTTTAGGCAAGGAGGCCTATATTGAGGAGCTCTACAGCGGGCAGCTGCCAGAGTACGACAGCAATGCAGACCAGTATGACCTGGAGACGAGGGCGGTCGTGAGAATTGACGGCCAGGAGGCAGCGCTTTCTTGGACCATGGAAAACGCCACCTATTTAACCACTGCCCAGGATGGGGCACGGCTCTTTTATAGAACGGTGCAGCCGGATACCACAGTAGATTCTGAGCCGGTCGCTCAGGACGTTTTGCTGGAGCTGGAGAGCACGGGGAATATTTCGGCCATCAGCCTTTCCCAGAAGTTTTACGGCATCGAAAAGGCGGCCTATTCTGCGGACGGCAGCTATTTGGCTGTATTGGATTCCACAGAATATGGCAATGCGCTCTACGTAATTGATTTGGCGTCGGGCACCGTCCGCAATATGGGGGAAGAGGGGCTCGGCGTCAGCATTGCAGATTTCACCTGGAGCGAAAACGGCGCCGTGCTTTACGCAATGTCTGGCAACGGGATCTATCAGCTGAATCAGTGTGATTTGAGCGGAGAGAATGTGAGTATTAGCGCTGTAGAGGAGCAGGCTGGAAGCGATAGCGCTATCGATGTGGCAGGAGGAAAGCTTTACTTTTCAGATGGCAATGTAATTTATCAGGTGGATGTCTCCACAGGGACGCGGTCTGAATTTGCCGAAGGTATGGAATTTACCATTTCGCCGGATAAAAAATATATGGCGGTAAAGACTTACACGGATACAGGCGCGGAGATTTCCACAATGGACATATCTTTGATTGACATTGGGACGGGACGCTCGGTGGATGTTGTGGCAGATCAGGTAGTGGAGTGCATGGAATTCACAGGAACGGGAGGAGCACTGTACGTCTCCTTCAGCAATGGGAATACGGATGACTATGGCTACACCATTGCGCGCGTCGATGTGGCGAATACGGACAGCATTTCCCAGATGGAGGCGCGGTCTCCTCAAATTGCCGGGGACAGGATGACATCCTCCCTCTATATTATCGACAATATACCGGTGGATGACGGCGCAGTTCCCATCACCTATGAATATGTGGAATAAAAAAGAGCCCATCGGGGCTCTTTTTTTATGGCTACAGACAGGCGGCAATTTTATCCCCCATTGCAGAGGTGGAGAGAAGGTGCGTTGGTGACGTGGCAGCGTCCCGAATATCGGCAGTCCGGTAGCCAGCGTCCAGCGTCTGGTTAATGGCGGCCTCGATAGCATCGGCGGCAGCTCCCTCCCCAAGGGAATAGCGCAGCAGCATGGCGGCTGACGCAATGGTGGCGATGGGATTGGCCAGATTTTGGCCCGCAATATCCGGCGCAGAGCCATGAATGGGCTCGTACATGCCGAGACGCCCGCTGCCCAGAGAGGCAGAGGGCAGCATGCCGATAGAGCCGGTGAGCATGCTGGCTTCGTCGGAGAGGATATCTCCGAACAGATTGCTGGTGACGATGACGTCGAACTGACCTGGGTTGCGAACCAGCTGCATGGCACAATTGTCCACAAACATATCGCTATAGGTTACATCAGGGTAGCTTTCAGAGAGACGGTGCATCACCTGCCGCCAAAGGCGAGAGGACTCCAGCACATTGGCCTTATCCACACTGCAAAGGCGCCCCTGACGCTTTTGGGCCATTTCAAAGGCGACGCGCCCGATGCGCTCCACCTCGGCTTCAGAATACTGCTCTACATCGTAGGCGGCTTCTCCGCCTTCTGTGGCTTTGCGGCCGTGTTCGCCGAAGTAGATGCCGCCAGTCAGCTCCCGCACCACCAGAACGTCCAGCCCATTGCCGATGACATCCTCCTTCAAGGGGCAGGCATCCCGGAGCGCAGGGTATAAGATAGCTGGGCGCAAATTAGTGAACAGGCCCAAGGCAGAGCGTAGACCCAGGAGGGCCCGCTCAGGCCGCTGTGAGCCGGGGAGGGAATCCCACTGCGGGCCACCGACTGCGCCCAGTAGCACACTATCCGAAGCGAGGCAGGCGTTGACTGTCTCCTGCGGGAGAGGCTCTCCGCAGGCATCGATGGCGCAGCCGCCAGCCAAAACCGTTTGAAAGTCAAAGGAAAGACCAAACCGGCTGCCCGCTACCTCCAAAACTTTGACGGCCTCGGCGATGATTTCCGGGCCAATCCCGTCCCCAGGAATGACGGCAATACGATACTCTCTCATAGCTTGCTCTCCTTAACCGCCTGCATCAGACCGCCAGAGGAGATAATGGCCTGAATAAAGGGAGGAAAGGGCTGCGCCTGAAAGCGCTCCCCAGTGGTTTCATTGCAGATGACGCCAGTATCGAAGTCCACAGAAACCCGATGCCCTGCCTGGATGCTCTGAGCCGCCTCGGGGCATTCCAGAATAGGCAGGCCGATATTGATAGCATTGCGATAGAAAATGCGGGCAAAGCTGCACGCAATGACGCAGGAGATCCCTGCCCCGCGGATGGCCAGGGGAGCATGCTCCCGGGAGGAGCCGCAGCCGAAGTTGTTAAGCCCCACCATAATATCCCCAGGCTGGACTTTTTTCACGAAATCCCGGTCAATATCCTCCATGCAGTGGGCTGCCAGCTCCCCCGCATCGGCGGAAAGAAGATAACGGGCAGGAATGATAACATCCGTATCTATATTATCTCCATATTTGAAAACAGTTCCTTGTGCTTTCATGAAAATACCTCCTTTAAAGCTGTTCTGGCGCGGCAATATAGCCGAGCACTGCGCTGGCGGCCGCCACGGCAGGGCTTGCCAGGTATACCTCGGATTCTACATGGCCCATGCGGCCGACGAAATTGCGGTTTGTGGTAGAGATGCAGCGCTCGCCCTTGGCGAGAATGCCGCTGTGACCACCCAGACAGGGGCCGCAGGTAGGGGTAGAAACGGCGCAGCCGGCCTCTACCAGGTCTTTAATATAGCCGGCCTCTAGAGCATCCAGATAGATTTGCTGGGTAGCCGGGAACACGATGGCGCGAACGCCCTTTTTCACGTGCCTGCCCCGGAGGATTTCTGCGGCGACGCGAATATCCTCCAGCCGGCCATTGGTGCAGGAGCCGATGACGCACTGGTCAATGGCGATGGGGGAGGAAATTTCCCCAACTGTTTTAGTGTTTTCCGGCAGATGGGGGAAGGAAACGGTGTAGTCCACCTGGGAAAGGTCAATATCAATGACCTGCGCATAAATCGCGTCGTCATCCGGCACAACAGTGGGATAGTCTCCCTTGGCGTGGGCGTCCAGATAGGCGATGGTCTGGCTATCCGCAGGGAAGATGCCGTTTTTCCCGCCGGCCTCGATGGCCATGTTGCAGATGGTGAAGCGGTCGTCCATAGAGAGGGAGGCAACGCCATCCCCCACAAATTCCATCGATTGATACAGGGCGCCATCTACGCCGATTTTGCCGATGATATGTAAGATCAAATCCTTGCCGCTGACATATTTATGAAGCGCGCCATGAAGGCGGAACAGGATGGCAGAGGGGACCTTGAGCCACGCCTTACCCGTGGCCATGGCACAGGCCATATCCGTAGAGCCGACGCCAGTAGAAAAGGCGTTTAGCGCTCCGTAGGTGCAGGTATGGGAGTCTGCACCGATGACGACATCTCCGGCTTTTACCAGGCCCTTTTCCGGCAGGAGGGCATGCTCAATCCCCATATCGCCCACGTCAAAAAAGTTTACAAGCCCCATCTCCTGGGCAAAACGGCGGCTGACCATGCACTGCTCTGCAGCCTTAATATCCTTATTTGGAGTGAAATGGTCCAGAACGATGGCAATTTTTTCCCGGTCGAATACCTCCGTCATGCCGTATTTGCGAAATTCGCCAATGGCCACCGGAGAGGTAATATCGTTGCCCAAAACCATATCTACATCCAGAAAAATCAGCTGGCCCGCCGAAACGGATGGCAGGTTTGCCTTTCTGGCGAGAATTTTCTGCGTCATTGTCATTCCCATAGGTCAACATCCTTTCTAATATACAATCTTTCATAAGCCGCTAGGGAAGCAGCTTTTCATCTTTGGAAAGCTTATACTCAATGGAATCGGTGAGGGCCAGAAAGCTGGCCTCGATGATATCCGTAGAGACGCCGACAGTCGTCCAGGTAGAGACGCCATCGGAGGATTCAATGAGAACCCGGACAGAGGCGGCAGTGGTGGCATCCGATTCCAGCACGCGCACCTTATAGTCCGTCAGACGAACCTGGGCCAGCTGGGGATAAAATTTTGATAATGCCTTGCGCAGGGCCAGGTCAATAGCATGGATGGGGCCGTTGCCCTCGGCAGCCGTCAGCTCCGATTCTCCGCCGACCCGCACCTTAATCATAGCAGAGGAGGGATACATGGCGCCAATTAGAGGCTGCTCGCCGATAATTTTAAAATACTCCAGGGAGAAAAACTTTTTTTCCAGCCCGAGAGCCCGCATAATAATCAGCTCAAAGCTCTCCTCAGCCGCTTCAAACTGATAGCCGCGATATTCCAGCGCCTTCAGTGTCTCCATAATCTCCGCCGTTTTAGGAGAGTCCTTAGTGAGCTGCGGGTCGTAGCTATGCAGCTTTTGCAGCAGGGTGGCCTTGCCGGAGACCTCGCTCATGAGGAACTTCCGCTTATTTCCCACCAGGTCTGGCGGGATATGCTCAAAGGAGGAGGGCTCCTTATAAACTGCGTCGATATGCATGCCGCCCTTATGGGCAAAGGCGCTGCTCCCCACATAGGGCATGTTGCCGCGCAGGGAAAAGTTGGCGATATCTGCAATTTTGCGAGCAGTAGAGGTCAGCTGGCGGAGACATTGCTCCGGAATACAGGAAAGCCCCAGATTAATCTGTAGGTTGGGGATAATCGTGCTCAGATTGGCGTTGCCGCACCGCTCCCCAAAGCCAAGAAAGGTTCCCTGCACATGGGATGCGCCAGCCTCTACGGCGGCCAAGGTGTTGGCCACGGCAAGGCCACGGTCGTTATGACAGTGGATGCCGATTTGCAGCTGAGGGAAGGCATGGCAAACTGCCTCTGTAGCAGCGGCAACAGCCTTGGGGTCAGAGCCGCCGTTGGTATCGCAAAGACAGAGCACCTGGGCGCCGCTTTTGGCCGCGGCGGAAAGAGCCTCCATGGCATACTGGGCGTCCTGCGCGTAAGCGTCGAAAAAATGCTCTGCGTCAAAGATAACCGTCTTGCCGTGCGCCACGAGAAAGGCCACGGTTTCCCGAATCATGGCCAGATTTTCACTCAGAGAAACGCCAAGGATGGCCTCGGCATGGAAGGGAGACGTCTTGCCAAATACGGCGACATACTCCGTCTCCGCCTGGAGCAGCTGGCGCAGGCCAAGGTCCTGCTCAACGGATGTATTTTTTTTGCGCGTGCTGCCAAAGGCGACAATCTGAGCAGCCTGCAGCTGCTGCGACCGCAGACGGTGAAACAGCTCCAAATCCTTGGGATTGGAGGCGGGGTTGCCCGCTTCAATAAAGGGGATGCCGATAGCGTCCAACGCCTGGATGATTTTTAGCTTGTCCTCCATAGAATAGGAGACGCCCTCGCCCTGCATACCATCCCGCAGAGTAGAGTCGAATATGGCGATTGTCTTTTCTTTCATCGGTCCCTCTCCATAGCCATTGTCTGATGATTTAGAATAATTATAAACGATTTCCTACCGAGTGAAAACCCTTGAATATTTTTTCCACAAAAATGGATACTAGCAATAAACGGCTTAAGGGCCACAGCCCGGCCAAACTGATTCCTGGAGGTATAGCAGATGGAGATTAAAAATGTAGAGGGAAGAGAGATTCTGGATTCCCGGGGGATGCCCACTGTGTATGCGCGGGTTACGCTGGAGGGCGGCGCCTTTGGCGAGGCGGCAGTGCCATCGGGCGCGTCTACAGGCAAGTTTGAGGCTGTGGAGCTGCGGGACGGCGACCAAAACAGGCTAAATGGCAAGGGTGTGCAAAAGGCGGTGAGCAACGTCAATACCATTTTGGCCGGAAAGCTGATTGGCAGACAGTTCACTGCTCAGGAGCAGCTGGATGAGTTTTTATGCAGAATTGACAATACGGAGAACAAATCCTGGCTGGGGGCCAACGCCATTTTGGCAGTATCTATGGCGGCGTCAAAGGCGTTTGCCTGCGAATACAGAATGCCCTTATACGAATATCTGAGGCAGGGGGACAGCGGCAAATTCGTTTTGCCAACGCCGATGATGAACATTTTAAACGGTGGCGCCCACGCATCAAATAATGTGGATATTCAGGAGTTCATGATTATGCCGGTAGGGGCAAGCTCCTTCCGCGAGGCAGTCTTTATGGGGGCGGAGGTGTATATGAGCCTGAAAGCCTGTTTAAAGGCAGCGGGACTCAATATCGCAGTAGGAGACGAGGGCGGCTTTGCCCCAGACCTGAAGGCGGATGAGGAGGCCATTGAATGGATTTTGAAGGCAATTGACCAGGCTGGCCTGAATGGGGCAGTCCGGCTGGCGCTGGATGCAGCGGCCAGCGAGTGGGCCACTGGCGAGGGCGAATACCGCCTGCCCAAAAAGGGCAAGGCCATGAGCAGAGAGGCGCTGGCTCGATACTTTGCCGACCTGGCTCGGGATTATGGCATCATCTCCATCGAGGATCCTCTGGGGGAGGAGGACTACGAGGGCTTTCAGCGCTTGGCCGCCATGACGAAGATTCAAATCGTGGGAGACGACCTGTTTGTCACAAACCCGAAGCGTATTGAGGAGGGAATGGGCTTGGGAATCGCCAACGGCATTTTGATTAAGCCGAACCAGATTGGCACCGTCAGCGAGGCAGTGGAGGCGGTACGCCTTGGGCAAAGCGGCGGCTATAGCACCATTCTTTCGCACCGGTCGGGGGAGACAGAGGATACTTACATTGCGGATATGGCTGTGGGGCTGGGCTGCGGGCAGATTAAAACCGGGGCGCCGGCCAGAGGGGAACGCACAGCGAAATACAACCGGCTTATGGAAATTGAGCATGAACTGGGTACCCAGGCGGTCTATCTGGGCGGACAGACGGTGAAGGGCTTTCAATGAAGGCATATTTTGCCGCGCGGCGGGTCTATAAAATCGCAAAAATTCTCTACTATATCAATAGAAGATAGGGGCCAAGCAACAGAAGCGGATTCTGCCGGCAGGATAGATAGGAGCGGCAGGCTCCGCTTTTCGCTATGAAGAGAAGGAAGCAAATTGGCAAATGCCTATTGACAAAGACTGCATTTAGGAATATGATTTGATTGTCTAAATATTTGATGGACTAAGGATTTGAGATGACACAGAATTTAAAGGAACTGAACGACTTGTTCGTCAACATATACAGCATGATTTCAAAGACGGAAAACCTCTCGATGCAGAGCGGGCCGTTTTCTGACCTGTCCCTGAGCGAGGTACATGCGCTGGAGCGCATGATGCGGGACGGAGCAAGGGCGAAATCTATGGGCGAAGTGGCTGC
>DBGCIZ010000119.1:0-2593 GCA_048355355.1 Christensenellaceae bacterium
GGGACGATGCGGAACCGTCCCCCTTAGCCCCTTGCGAAAAAATCCCTCTTCTCTTTTCAATCCAGCTACCCTTCCCCTCCACCAACTTTTCTACCATCCCAAGCCTTTATCACCTCCGGCTCCGCTGCTTCGCAGCGCCCTGCCCTACCCTGTGCCCCTTCGCGCCTCTCTCCGGCATAAAAAAAGAACCGCCCTTCGGCGGTTCCTCGGAAAAGAGCCCTCTGGCCTTCCCCTATCTGCTCTTTTCCGTGTCCCTCCCTTGCTTGGGAGGCCCTCTCTTACCTCCCGCGCACCCAAGCAAGCCCTCAGTTCTTGCTTCTCCCTATTGCTCTGCTGGGCCGCAGTCCGCGCCCCCAGCTCACTGGCGCATTTCCCCGCCAGTCTGTCGTACTCTGTCTTTTTTTAGCGTTCCTTGTTTTTTTACCCAGCTTCCACTTTGTCTATCTTTTTACAATTCTATTATATCGTCTTTTTGCCTAAATTTCCAGTACTAATTTAGCTTTTTAGGCGAATATTTGTCATTCTTTTTTCTCTATACTAATAGATAAAGAAAGGACTACGATTGCAGCATGAACAACTTGGAAGATTTTATTCGCGACAGAATTATAGGACTACGGCTGCAAAAGAACGTTTCTGAAAGTTTGATGAGCCGTGAGCTTGGCCATAGCTCCACCTATCTCTCTAATCTAAACAATCGGCACCAGGTTCCGTCCCTCCGGTCGCTCCTGGATATTTGTGATTATTTCGAAATTACCCTGTTCCAATTCTTTGACGAAACCCTTTCCGACCCTATCCAGGTCAACCGGGTGTGCCAGCTGGCCCGTGAGGCGGACGAGGATACGCTCCAGCTCGTCATCCAACTGTTGGAAAAGCTGAATCGCCGCTCCTCTGCGGATTAACGCGCCTGCCTCTCTGCTTCCGCATCATCCGGCCATGCCTCTGGCTTTCCGGGCTTTGGCCCTTTTTTGTGCCTTCCCTGCCGTTTCTCCATCCAGGGCCCTCTGCCGTCCCGGTCACAGCTGAAGCCCCTCCAAGCCGCCAATGCGCCGCACCTTTCTCATCCCCTCAATGCCATAGCGCAGAGCTGCCATCGCGTCGTCCATCACCTCCAGCGGCTCATCCAGATATGCCCCCGCTCCGTCGTCATATTTCCATCGCCACTGTCCCAGCTCCCGGATTGTGTTGACGCAGGCCGGATGAACGTGAATGTTCCGCTGCTTTAAAAAGTCAATCTGTGCGCCGATGCAGCCCGGCTCCTTCCTGACGGGCCTGGCCCGAAATCCTGCCGTCCGCCACATCTTAATCCGGTCCGGCTCTGCGCTGTCGCAAAACATCGTCGCCCTGTCGCTCAGTCCCTGCTGCCGCGCCAGCGCGATAATCTCCCCCGTGTCCTTCCCATGGACGTATATCTCGTCCAGGATGTATAAGTCCCCATCCCGAAACCCCAGGGTCAATATGGCGTTGGCATGGTTAAAGCCAAAGTCCTGCCCCAGATACACCGCGTCGTAATCCTCCTGCCGCCGGCTGATCTCCTCCGCCTTCCAGTTGGTCAGGATGAGCCCGCCCAGCTCGCCCCACTGGCCCAGCCCGTAAATCCGGTACCCCTCCGGGTCCGTCTCCCGCCGGCGCAGCATTCTCTGGTGATATGCCGCGTCGTGAAATCGATTGTCCAGGTAGGTGCTGTGGTGGGTAAAGACGTCCTCGTCCTCCCTGTCGAAAAACACCCGCTTAATCCAGTGGCTGGCAGAAACCGGGTTAAAGGTGAGCCGTATCTGGTAAAAAAGCCCCTCCGGCAGCTCGCCCCGCAGCCTGTCGTCCAAAATCTCCAGGTCCTCCTGGGTGAACTCCGTGGCCTCCTCCAGCCAGATGTCCGTCAGCTTTCCGCTGGCAAAGGTGATAGACTTAATCTTTTCCCGCTGCTTCTGGTCGTTCATGCCGCGAAAGACTATCTTATTCCCGTTGACGCACTCCAGCTCCAACGGGCTTTTGCGCACCTGCCAATACGCCTCTACTCCCATCCTGCCAATGGCCGACTGCAGCTCGGCAAAGGTGCTGTCCCGGTTGGTCACCTCGCTTTTCCGCAGGGCCAACAGGTTCCGCCCCCTGTCCGTCATGAGCCTGAGGATATAGTGCTGCGCTGTGTCTACGCTCTTGCCGCTCCCCGCCGACCCTTTCATGACGACATACCTGCATTTGCTCCTGTCTGCCTCCTCAAAAATCCTGTTTGCCTGTATTTTGATGTTCATATACCTCTTCGTCGCAATGGACTACGGGGTGTTGTTTCCTCCTGTCGTCGGAAAGCTTCACCCCTCCGTCATTGCTCCTCCTTCCGCAAAAAAGCCCGGCTGCGCTCTCGGGCTAAAAACATTCGCTCGTCCCTCGCTCGGTTTTTATGCCCTCCTCTTGCCTACCACTTTTTTGCGGGGAACGCGCCTTCGGCGCGATAGTTGTTAGAGAAGGTCATCTTTTCTTTCCACTCGAAATCGTATGTACAAAGCCTCTTCTCATCCCAAAATCAGCGGCTTGATTCCGCCTAGCGGCGAAATATTGGGCCATTCCGTTGCCTCTCCTCTTTCCGCAAAAAAGCTCGGCT
>DBGCIZ010000120.1:0-1937 GCA_048355355.1 Christensenellaceae bacterium
TGAGAAAGGTCCGCGGCTGGGTCCGCTTTAAATACTGGGCCGCCCAAATCTGATGCTGCCCTACATCCGTGGTGACAATGGCCTCCTCCCCCGCCAGGCGTCCAATCGTCTCCATAATCTGGTGGGGCTTCAGCCTGCCAGAATCGTCCCTCGGCGCAAAATCCTCCTGCTGCCAGGCCGCGATAGCCTGCCGCCAGGGAATATGGCTACTCTGGCGAATCAGGGGCAGCAGCTTGTCCAGCACTTTTTTTACATCCCCCACCAGGCTTACGTCCGTCTTTACGTTTTTGTTGACCTCGCTCTGGTCAATATCGATATGGATGACCCTGGCACCGGGGGCAAACTCCCTGGGGTTTAGGGCAACTCTGTCCGAAAAGCGGGTACCCACCGCCACCAGCACGTCGCACTGCGCCACCGCTCTGTTGGCAGACGCCGCCCCATGCATGCCGGCCATTCCCAAATCCAGCTGAGGCGCAATTCTGGCGCCGCCGATTCCCATCATGGTGTGGCAGGCGGGCATGTCCGCCAGAGAGGCCAGGCGGGCCGTCTCCTCCCCTGCGTCAGAGGCCGCCACGCCGCCCCCAAAGAGCAGCAGGGGCCGCTCCGCCCCGTTTATCGCCTGGGCAGCCTGCGCCAGCGCAGCCTGATTGTAGAACTCCTCATGCTCTGCCCGCACTGCCGGTTTTGGCTCAAAGCGGCAGCTGGCCGCCGTCACATCCTTGGGGATATCCACCAGCACAGGCCCCTTCCTGCCGCTGTTTGCGATGTCAAAGGCGTCCCGCAAAATATCCGCCAGCTCTTCCACCCGCCGCACGACATAGTTGTGCTTTGTGACGGACATGGTGATGCCCATGATATAGACCTCTTGAAAGGAGTCCTTGCCGATGAGGGCTGTGCCTACATTGCCGGTCAGCACTACCATGGGCGTACTGTCCATATAGGCCGCGGCCACGCCTGTGACCAGGTTCGCCGCCCCGGGCCCGCTGGTGGCCAACACCACCCCCGTCCGGCCAGAGGCCCTTGCGTAGCCGTCTGCGCAGTGGGCCGCGCCCTGCTCGTGAGCCGTCAGCACATGCTGAATTTCCCCTCTATGCTGATAAAGCGCATCGTAAATATTGAGCACAGCCGCGCCCGGATAGCCAAATACCGTATCCACGCCCTGCTCTATCAGCACTCTCGCTACAATTTCCGCACCGTTTAACACCATCGCTCTTTCTCCGCCCATCGCATCTTTTCTAACCATTGTACCTTTTCCCGGCGGCGCCTGTCAAATTTCGGCCCTGCCTAAAATCTGCAAGGCTGTGACGGCCCTGCCGTCCGTCTCAATCCTGTCCGTAATGCTGCCGAGAAAGACAGCGTCCGTCTCCTCTGCAAAAAGCAACCTCCTCGCCACGGCCTCCGCCCTCTCGCGCTGGTCTGCCAGCGTCTCCGGCTCCCGGCGCTCCCCCAGGTGAAGCGCCCTCCAGCGCTCCTCCAGCTCCGCTTGCTCCAAATAGCCCAGGATGAACAGGCTTTTCAGGTTTTCCGCCATGGCCCTCTTTCTCTGCTCCTCCCGGCGGGACGGTCCTTCGGGCAGCTGTTTCAAAACAGCCTCCAGCAAAGCCTCCCGGTCTAGAGGCAATGCAGCGTAGGCCTGCCGGACTGCCTCCAGCAAAATTGCCTCCCCAATCTGGGGACAGCTGCATCCCTCGCCTGCCAGGGAGCGCCTGCATTTCCATGCCAGATAGCAGGTGCCGTCCCTCTTCTTTTTCCGCCGCGCCACGCACACTGCCCCACATCTGGCGCAAAACACCTTCCCCGAAAGGCTTCGCTTGGCGGAGCTGCGGCCGCCCCGGGTCTGGCTTCGCCTTTCCAGCTGTCTTTGCGCCGCCAAAAAAAGCTCTCTCGGGACGATAGCCTGATGATGGTTTGGGAGGACGATTCTTTCCCCCGGGTTC